>NZ_JBSFYC010000011.1:0-149654 GCF_053595675.1 Streptomyces sp. NPDC002446
GAGCGGTCGACCTTGGACGGGTCCTTGCCGGAGAAGGCGCCGCCGCCGTGGCGGGCCATACCGCCGTAGGTGTCGATGATGATCTTGCGGCCGGTGAGGCCGGCGTCGCCCATCGGACCGCCGATCTCGAACCGCCCCGTGGGGTTGACCAGCAGCCGGTAGCCCTCGGTCTCCAGCTTGATGCCGTCCTTGGCGAGTTCGTCGAGGACGTACTGCACGACATGCTCCTGGATGTCGGGCGTGAGCAGCGATGCCAGGTCGATGTCGCTCGCGTGCTGCGAGGAGACCACGACCGTGTCGAGGCGGGCCGGGCGGCTGCCCTGGTACTCGATGGTGACCTGGGTCTTGCCGTCCGGGCGCAGGTAGGGGACGGTGCCGTCCCTGCGGACCTCGGCCAGGCGGCGCGAGAGGCGGTGGGCCAGCTCGATCGGCAGCGGCATCAGGTTCGGGGTCTCGTTGCTGGCGTAGCCGAACATCAGGCCCTGGTCGCCCGCGCCCTGCTTGTCCAGCTCGTCGGCGTCGCCACCTGCGGCGGCGCCCTCGACCCGGGACTCGTACGCGGTGTCGACGCCCTGCGCGATGTCCGGGGACTGCGCGCCGATGGAGATCGAGACGCCGCAGGAGGCGCCGTCGAAGCCCTTCTTCGAGGAGTCGTAGCCGATTTCGAGGATCTTGTCGCGCACCAGTGCCGGGATGTCCGCGTAGGCCCTGGTCGTGACCTCGCCCGCGACATGCACCTGGCCGGTGGTGATGAGTGTCTCGACGGCGACGCGGGACGCCGGGTCCTCGCGCAGCAGCGCGTCGAGGATGGCATCGCTGATCTGGTCGGCGATCTTGTCGGGGTGCCCCTCGGTCACGGACTCCGAGGTGAACAGGCGACGGGACATGGCTCTCCAGGTTCCTAGTAGGAGGTACAGCAGGTACAGCGGGTACGACGGGCAGGGAACGGTTCGGGGGTGGCGGTGTGTCAGGGGGTGCCGGCCGCGGCGGCGAGGGCGGGGGGCGTCGGTGAGGGGGGCCGCGAGCGGCGCGTTCGGCGGCGTCGATTGCGCTGCCGCCGGCCGGAGCTTCCGCCGCCGCGGTCACATCCGTCGCTGCCGCCGCACCGCACTGTCCGGACACTCCGGCTGACGGCGGTCAGGGTGGCGGTCATGCGGGAACTCCTGCCTCAGCCTCCTGGGGCACGGCGGTGCCCGGGTTCTCTCACGGAGCGTGCCGCCGTTGCGGCCAAGCTCGGCTCATCGGCCACTTTCGCCGGGGCCGCTCGCAATCCACTCGTGCCTCGCCGGAATACCCGTCGGGCCCGGGACGTGGACCGGTGGAGTACGGGCCGGTGGAGTACGGGCCGGTGCGTCCGGCTCCGCCGGTCACGCGCGGCTTCACGCCGCCACCTCCGCGTTGGCATGGTCGCCGACCAACAGCTGGTGTTGGGCGGCAGTGGAGCGGCCGATCCGGGCCCAGCGGCCGATGATCGAGTGATGGAGGGCGGGGACGCCGTCGACGGCGGCGCCCTCCAGGAGGATCGAGTCGGCGACGGCGGTGTGCCGCAGGACGCAGTCGCGGCCGACGGAGACGTACGGCCCGACGGTGCAGCCGGTCACGGTGCTCCCGGCGGCGATCACCAGCGGCCCCACCAGGTGGCTGCCGTACACCCGGGCTCCGGGCTCGATCACGACCGGGCCGCTCACGGTGCTGGCGGCGTCGACCTCCCCCTCCACGACGGGCCCGGTCAGCCGCCCGAGCAGTTCCCGGTTGCAGTCGAGCAGGTCCTCCGCCTTGCCGGTGTCCTTCCAGTAGCCGTCGTAGCGCTCGGCGCGCACCAGCGCGCCGTCGTCGGCGAGGCGCTGGATGGCGTCGGTGATCTCCAGTTCGCCGCGGGCGCTGGGGCGCAGCCCGGCGACCGCCCGATGGATCCGGGAGGTGAAGAAGTAGACGCCGAGCACGGCGAGGTCACTGGCGGGTTCGGCCGGCTTCTCGACCAGGCGGTGCAACCGGCCGTCGGCGCCGACCTCGGCCACCCCGTAGGCACGCGGATCGGCCACCGGCTGCACGAGCAGCACGGCGTCGGCGCGGTCGGCGCGGTCGGCGGCGAAGGCGTCGGCGGCCTTCGCTATGCCGTCCGCAAAGATGTTGTCGGCCAGGTACATGACGAAGTCGTCGTCGCCGAGGAAGTCGCCCGCGAGCTGAACGCAATGCGCGAGCCCCAGCGGGCGGTCCTGGTGCAGATAGGTGAGGCGGAGACCGAACGCGGAACCGTCACCGACCACCTGGGCGATCTCCGCGGCGTGTGTGCCGACGACGATGGCCGCCTCGGTGATGCCCGCGTCGCGGATGTTCTCCAGACAGTGCACGAGAACGGGTTTGTTGGCTACGGGCAGCAGTTGTTTGGCGGTCGAGTGGGTGAACGGGCGTAGCCGGGACCCCGTCCCCCCTGACAGTATGAGCGCCTTCATATTCCGCGAGTGTGCAGGCAGTTCCTCAAGGAGAGCTTGACGCAGCCCGGAGTACGGGGTTTGTCCGCGGTGCCGGGCCCGACGGGCTCGGCGGGCTCGACGGGCCGACCGGCCGTCGTCGACCGAGCCTCAAGCGGGGCCCCGGACCATGCCCGCATGGCCTCATCGTCGACCGCACCGCCTGCTGCCGTGGCACGGGACGCCGCCTTCGACCGGTGGCTGGACGAGCAGCGCCGCCGGCATCACCACGCCGTGCGACGCGCACCGCTCGACACGCTGCCGGGCTGGCGCTTCTGCCGGGACACCGGAGACCTGGTGCACTCCTCGGGCCGGTTCTTCTCCGTCTCCGGGCTGCGCGTCACCACCGACTTCGGCGTCGAGGGGCAGCACCCGCGCAGCTGGACCCAGCCCGTCATCGTGCAGCGCGAGGTCGGGCTGCTCGGCATTCTGCTCAAGGAGTACCGCGGCGAGGTGCACTGCCTGCTGCAGGCCAAGATGGAGCCGGGCAACCTCAACGGGTTGCAGCTGTCGCCGACCGTACAGGCCACCCGCAGCAACTACACGGGGGTCCACCGGGGCCGCCGCGTGCCGTACACGGAGTACTTCACCGGGGACCGGCGCGGCGGCCGGGTGCTCGCCGACTCGCTCCAGTCCGAGCAGGGCTGGTGGTTCCTGCACAAGCGGAACCGCAACGTGGTCGTCATGACGGACGAGGACGTGCCCGCGCTCGACGGCTTCCGCTGGCTGTCGCTGCGTCAGGTCGGCGCGCTGCTCCGCCGCGACCACCTGGTGAACATGGACAGCCGCACGGTCCTGTCGACGCTGCCGCGGCAGCTGCTCGCGGGCAGCGGCGGGCCGCCGGCCCCCGTGGGTGAGGACGATGCCCTGCACTCCTTCGCCGAGGTGCTCTCGCTCCTGGCCGACGCCCGCTTCAGGTACGAACTGGCGCAGGACCAGCTTCCGTTGCAAAAGGTCCTGGAGGACACCACGAGCCCGTGGCAGCGGACCGAGGACGGCATCGGGCGGCACGACGGCCGGCATTTCACGGTGCTCGGCGTGACCGTGGAGGCAGCGGCGCGCGAGGTGGCGCGCTGGTCCCAGCCGCTGCTCGCCCCGGAGGCGGGACTCGCCGGACTGCTCGTGCGGCGCATCGACGGGGTGCCGCACGTGCTGCTGCGGGCCCGGGTGGAGGCGGGCACCCTGAACGTGGCCGAGTTCGGCCCCACGGTGCAGTGCTCACTGCGCCATCTGGACGGCCGGGGCCCGCACCGCCCCGAGTTCTTGGACACTCTGCTCACACCGCGCGCCGGGCGGGTGCTGTTCGACACCGAGCAGTCCGAGGAGGGCGGGCGCTTCCACCACGCGCTGACCCGCAATCTCATCGTCGAACTGGACGAGGCGGACACGCGCGATCTGCCACCGGACTTCTGCTGGGTATCGGTACCGCAGGCACAAGCATTGCTGCAGCACGGCAACTACCTCAATGTGCAGGCCCGGTGCCTGATGACGGCCCTGACACTGGCGACATGACAGGACCCGCCGGCGCCCACGGGCCACACCCGGACGCGGCACGGGCCCGACAGGTCCCCTCCCCAGCGGCCCTCCGGACCACAAAAGACTGCGGCACCCCGGCAACGGGGTGCATCAGCCCTTTCCGGAACAGGTTCTCGATCAGCCGGCCTTACGCCGGAAATTCCGCTTCTGACCAGCCCGACCGGTCAGATTCTTGGCCTTGAGACGCCCCTCTTCATGCGCCTGCTTGGCCCGCGAGGCCTGGGACTTGCGCTCCAGTGCCTCCTTGAACTTCGCGCGTACCTCGTCCTCACCCCGGTTGCTCTTCGGAGTTTCAGTCATACGGTCCTCCTTGCTGTAAGGAACAGCCCTGGCAGCATTGCACCACCACTTTCACGACCGGATCTGGATCTTCACTCAAGCGTCGGTCGAGGGACTCTATCCGTGCGGTCTGGGCGGTTCTAGACCGGACCCCCATGCCCAAGCTTCACGACGGCCACGCGATGGACACCAGCAACCTCACCGACCTTCGCAGACTGGCTGACGAGCGCACCGTCCCAAAACTCGCCCTCTATCTCGGCAACCGGGACGTCCCCGACCCGTGGGGGAAGCCTGCGGAGGCATTTGCCGAGGTCGTCGCCCTGATCGAGGACGGCGCCACCCGGCACCTCCCATAACACCGCCCGTGTACCGGTTAGCCGGACGCCGCGGAAAGGATCACGTCCACCAGCCTGTCCGCGGCGTCCGGCCTCCCGTGCGCCCGCGCCCGCTCCGCCATCACATTCCTGCGGGCAGGGTCGGTCAGCAGTGGCTCGACAGCATCGCGCAAGGAGTCGGCGGTAACGTCCCCGAGGAGGGCGACCGCGGCGCCGGCGTCTTCCAGATGCCTGGCGTTGTGGGCCTGTTCGTTGCCGGCCGAGGAGGCGAGCGGGATGAACACCGCAGGCTTGCCCAAGGCGGTGAGCTCCGCCAAGGTGCCGGCGCCGCTTCGGCAGACCACGACATCGGCAAGAGCCAGGACGTCGGGCAGCTCCGGGCCGACGAACCCGGTCAGGTAATACCGCCCAGCCAGATCAGCAGGCAGGGCCGCGGCGTACTGCCGCAGCCCCTCAACGTTGGCTGGCCCGCACTGGTGAACGACGTTCGCGCGCTCCAGCAGCCACGGCAGAAGGCCCCTGACCACGTCGTTGATCTGCTGAGCGCCCTGCGCGCCGCCAGTGACATAGAGGGTCGGCAAACGCCGGTCGAAAGCGTGCAACCCCAGTGCCGCGACCGCCTTCTCCGCTTGCCCGGACAGCACCTCGGGCCGCACCGGGTTCCCCGTAACGACCGCAGCACCGCGCACCGCTTCCGGCAAGAGCGGCAGCGTCGACTCCGACGACACCGCAATCCGCGTCGCCGAGCTCGCCAACTTCCGGTTGGCCAGCCCCAGCCGCACGGTCTGCTCATGCAGCACCAGCGGCCGACGGCACATGCGGGCCGCCAGTCCAGCCGGAACGGCGACATAACCGCCCGTAGCAAGGACCACGTCCGGCCGGAAGTCGCCAACCACCTTCCGAGCCTGAGCTACGCCAAGTGGCACCCGCGCCATGTCCCGCACGTTCGCAGGTGACACGAGCTTCAGCGGGTTGCTGGAACGGCGGATCTTCCCCGTGGCGACCGTGGTGAACGCGATGCCTTCTGCGGGGGCAACGCGAGCCTCCAGCCCGTCCGCCGTCCCGATCCACAGGACGTCCAGCGCACCGCCGACAGCCGTCAACTTGGCCTGCAGAGCGCGCACGGCGGTCAGCGCGGGATACGTGTGCCCGCCGGTTCCGCCACCTGTAACGATCAGGCGAAGGGACCGCGGGACTGTGTCACTGTTCACCGCGGAGACGCTACCGGCTTCGCCACCGACGGTCAGCGACTTCGATTCAGGCCATGGGCAAGAACTCCAGACCAGTCACAGAACCGAGTTCGACCAGCGCTTGTTGGTGATGAGGGTGTCCCGGTCCGTGGGGCGGGTGTGCTCGCGCAGCAGGTGCTGGAGTGTTTTGAGGGCGGGAGTGGGCTGCCGGGCGGCCGACCAGGCCAGTAGCCCGATGCAGGGGGAAAGATCGGTGACGGTGATGTAGCGCACGCCGGGCCGGGGCATGACGTCCCGACAGCTCTCGGGGACGAAGCGGATGCCGTGCCCCATGCTGACGTGGGTGACGCAGGATTCCAGTGTGGTGGGGGTGTGGTCGGTGTACCTCACGCGGGTTCCGCAGGGGCGCGGGTCCACGGCCCAGAAGTCGCGCCATTCGGGGCCCGTGAGAGGCGAGTAGCCGATGACGGGCAGATCCGTCAGCTCTGCGAGCGTGAGCGCCTCGCGGTCCGCCAGCGGGTGGGTGTCGGGCAGGCAGACGTAGCGGGCCTCGGTTGACAGCTGGAGCGTGTCAATGCCTTCGCGCACGGGTCCGTAACAGATGACCGCGTCGATTCTCCCGTCCAGGAGAGCGTCCGCGTAGTCGACGTGGTCCACCTCCTGCCACTCGATGTCGGGGACCGGCTGCCGTTCACGCAGCTGGTCCATGAGAATCCGCAGGCTGGGGAGGGCGGCGATGTACGAACCGAGGACGATCCGGCCCGAGAGCGAGTGCGCCTCGGCCTCCGCGGCCTCGCGCAGGCTCCCGAAGGCGTCCACCACGGCCCGCGCCCGCGGCACCAGCTCCTTGCCGGCGGGTGTGAGCTCGACGCGCCGCGTAGACCGCTGCAGCAGGGTGACTCCCAGGCTCTCCTCAAGGGTGCGGATCTGTCGGCTGAGCGCGGGCTGACTGATGAACATCCGCTGTGCCGCACGGCCGAAGTGCAGCTCCTCGGCCAGCACGAGCAGCAGGCGCAACTGGCGCGCGCTGGGATCCGTGGTCATGAATGCTCCCCCTTGCCGGGACGGTGGGTCGCCGCCTCCGACTTATGCAGCTGAGGTTATCAATGGCTCATTCGGCCGCATCAAAAAGCCCTGTTCATGTGGATTCACAGCAGAGAGGATGGAACGGTTGCGGCCGGATGGGACCGCCGTAAGACAAGGAGGCGGCCTCATGAGCACAGGCGCACACATGGGCACCTTCACCGGAGTCAAGGCGCGGGGGCGGTTCCTGGACGCGTACGCCCGGGCGATGGAGCACTGGCCGAGTCCGCGCGGGGAACGGGACGTCGAGACCCTCTTCGGAACCACCCGCGTCCACCACTACGGCAAGGCCAACGGCCACTACGGCAAGGCCACCGGCATTCCGCTCGTCCTGCTGCACGGCCAGAACGCGACACCGGCCGTTTGGGCCTCCAACGTCGCCGCGTTCGCCGAGGACCGCCCCGTGCTGGCCGTCGACCGCGTGGGGGAGCCCGGCTTCAGCTCGCAGACGGCCCCGATCCGTACGGCGGAGGCCACAGCGGCCTGGTTGGACCAGGTCCTCGCCGGACTCGGTGTGGACCGCGCGCACCTGGCCGGGCACTCATACGGCGGCTGGGTGGCGCTCAACCAGGCCGTACGCGCCCCCGGCCGGGTCGCCTCGGTCACCCTGGCCGACCCGGTGGGCGCTCTGGCGCCACTCCGGCCGGGCTTTGTGCTGGGGGCCATCGCCGCCCTGGTGAGCGGCTCGGAAAGCTTCCAACGCCGCTGGCTCGGCAGGCTCATCGGCGATCCGGGCGAGAGCCCCGAGACGGCCGAGGCGCAGACGCGCGTGGTCCTGGAGGCGTTGCGCGGCTTCCGCGGGCGGCTGACCTCGCCGCAGAGGATCAGCGCCGAGGAGCTGCGCTCGGTCACCGCTCCCGTCCTGCTGCTGATGGGCGGTGAGAGCCGTGCCGTCGACGCCCGCCGCGCGGAGTCCAGGGCGCGCCGGCTCCTGTCCGACGTACGCACCGAGATCGTCCCGGGCGCCGGGCACGCGATTCCGGTGCCGGTGCTGAACAGCCGGGTGCCCGCGTTCGTGAGCAGTGTGGAGACCCGCTCCGGCAGCACGCCTCGGCGCAGGTGGTCGTAGTCGTAGTCGTAGCCCTTGTCAGCGTGCGGCTTGGCAGGCCGCCCGGCCACACGGGCAAGCGGCCCCGTCCCCAGATCTTCATCGGCCCTCTAGGCGGGCGCTCCCACCGGTTGCGGCAGGGACAGCTGCCGAGGTGCCTGTCGGCTCCAGGGGAAGCCGTGGTGCAGGTCCAGTGCGACCTCCTGGTCGGGGCCCGTCATGACGGCGACGGCGACGAGCACGCCGGGTTCGGGCTCCAGTTCCACGAAGCGCCACCGCCCCGGGGGTTCGTCATCGGGCGGCCGGAAGGCGAGCACGCCCCGGTCGTTGGCGAGCGTGAACGCGAAGGAGTCGAAGGAGAGCCCGAGGCCGAGGCCGCGCGCCTTGGCGTAGGCCTCCTTCAGCGTCCACAGCCGTAGGATCCTGCGGTCGCGGGCCCGGCCCAGGGCGACCTCGGCCACCCAGGCGATCTCCTCGCACGCGAAGCTCTCCACGATGACGTCGAAGCCCCGGTCGCCGCGGTCGAGCCGTTCCACGTCGACACCGATGCGATGGCGGCGCACCACGCCGAGCAGGTTGTACCCCTCGGTGTGCGACAGGTTGAAGTCCAGCTCCCGGCCGCCGCGCGGCAGCCCCTCCACGGGCTTGCGCAGGAACGGCCTGCCCCGCGAGGACCGCCAGAGCACGGCCTCCGCCTCGGGGATGCCGCTCTCCAGGGCCAGGACCCGGCGGACGAGCGCGTGCGCGACCAGGTACTGGCGCCGGTCACGGTCGAACAGGAAGCGCCCGGCGGTCTCCTGTTCGTGCTCGTCCAGCCAGTGCGTCGCGAGAACCGCGGCGATCCCCGGGGCGAGCGCGTCGTTGGGGCAGAACCACAGCTGGACGGGTGCCGCGGTGTGCGAGACCCGCTCGGGCCGGTCCACTGCTGCGGGAGACGTCATGCTGCCGGCTCTCTCCCGCGGCCGGGGACGCCGCCCTTGAATCGGATGAGTATGTCCTGCTGGTCCATGTCCGCCGCCGTCTCAGTCCCACCGGGACAGCAGGGAGAGGACCTGGTCCACGGTGACCCGGCCGTCGCGCACCCCGTCGAGCAGTTCCTCCAGCGACATCGGCCCGGCGGCCGGGTCGGGGCGCTCGGGCAGCTGCGCGGTGATGTGGGAGGCCAGCGCCGTGAGGTTCGGGTAGTCGTACAGCACGGCGGAGCGCTCGCGCAGCCCGTAGACGACGTTGATGACGGAGACGAACTCCGCGCCCGGTTCGCCCTCCACGCCGAGGGCGGAGAAGGGCATGGCCGTGTCGATGTCCCAGGGGTCGCGGCCCAGGATGCGGGCGATCTCCTCGCGCAGGACGTCGATGACGGGCGGTGTGGGCACGGTCGCGGCCGCGGGCGGCATCGGCGCCGTGGCCGCGGGGGACGGCGTGGGCGTCGCGCAGGCCGGTGCCACCCCCATTTCGCGTGCCACGTACCGGGCGAAGTCCAGCGGTGTGGGGTGGTCGACGAGCGTGGCGGGCTTGATCGCGGTGCCGTAGTACGCGTTGACGGTGGCCACGTACTCCACGGAGAGCAGCGAGTCGATCCCGCAGGTGCGGAACGTCTGCTCGGGGTCGATCTTCTCGGGCTTGAGACGCAGTATGCCGGCGAGCATGCGCACGATCTCGGCGAGCACGTCGGCATCGTGGGCGGCGGGCGCCGCGGTGAGGGCGATCTGTCGTTCACGGGGCATGGCGGGGCTCCAATGTCCTGAGTGCGGTGAGGGCGGTGCCCTCGTTGGCTGCGCTGTGCGGATGCGGCCCGCACGCGGAACACGCGCGGGTCACGCGACCGCGGCCAGGTCGCCGAGCGAGTCAGGCGCCCGGCCGCGGTACCGCCGTTCGCCTCTCTCGATGCTCAAGGCCCGGGGGCCCGGGGTGCGGCCGTCAGCCCACCCGGGTCAGCCGCTCGCGATCGGCGGCGGCCGGCTGCGCGGTGCTGGGCTCCGGGTGGGCCATCAGGATCGACTGCTGGAGTCGGCGCACACTGGCGGAGGGCTCAAGTCCCATTTCCCGTACGAGAGTTGACCGCAGCCGCTGGTAGACGTCGAGTGCCTCGCTACGGCGCCCCGAGCGGTGCAGCGCGAGCATGAACTGGGCGTGCAGGTTCTCGTGCGTGCGGTAGCGGCTGACCAGGACGGTCAGTTCGCCGAGCAGTTCCCGGTGCCGGCCGAGTCGCAGATCGGCCTCGATGCGCTGGTCGAGCGCGCACAGCCGGGTCTCCTCGAGACGCCTGGTCTGCATCTCCAGCTGCGGCCCCGCCTGCACGTCGGCGAGTGCGGAGTCGGTCCACAGGGCGAGGGCGTCGCCCAGCTCGCGGGCCGCGCGCGGGAAGTCGCCCGCGTCCATGGCCCGGTAGCCGAGCCCGGCGAGCCGTTCGAACTCGCGGACGTCACTGGCGCCGCCGAAGGTGTGGAGCACATAGCCGCCCGGAGCGGTGGCGAGCACGTCCTTGGGCGTACGCGGCGGGTGGCCCTCCGGGTCCTTCTCCAGGGCCTTCGCGATCATCTCCCGCAGCTGCAGTACGTAGGTCTGCAGGGTGGTGCGCGCGCTGCGCGGCGGGCGGTCGCTCCAGAGCTCGTCTATGAGCGAGGCGGTGGACACGACCTGGTCGGCGTGCAGCGCCAGTAGGGCCAGCACCTGTCGTGGCTTCGGCGCCCGCGGCGTCACCGAGACGTCGTTCTCCCCGACGGCCAAAGCACCCAGTACTTCGATGTCCACGCCGTTTCCCCCTCTTGGTGCATGCGTCATCAGTCGCCCAAGGCGGCATCCAGAGCCACGTCTCGGTGACTTGAGTTAAAAACAGGGCAGACGGTTTGTCAATTCCAAACCGACTCCACCGTTTTTTTATCGACCGCCGTTCCTTCCGCGACCCCGCATGGATATGAGGCAGTTAGGCAGATAAAAGCGGACATAACTCGCGACCACCGCGGGGAAGTTGACGCGCTCGCACCCCAAAACAGCGAGAGAACCATCCCCTGAGGTCTCTTTTGGCGCCGTCAACGCGGCAGACGTTCATGCGCGAGACGACCCGCACTCAAGTTGTCCTCGAGTCGGCCGTGCCGCCGAACGGTCCGTCAGATGTCGCCGGACCGTCAGATCTCGCCGGTCCGTCAGATGTCGCCGGGCCGCCGGGCCGCCTGCGCCAGCAGACGCGCCAGGTCGCCCACCGCGCGGTCGGTACCGGTGTCGGCGGTCAGTACGACCGTCGTGGGGCGGGACCCGTCCGCCGCGAGGAGGCGGGCCGTCTCGCAGGCGGCGGCTCCCCCGCCCGAGAAGGCGACGAGCAGCAGGCGCTGCCCCGCATCGGCCAACGAGCGCAGCACCCCGTGCCAGGCCTGGGGCCCCTTCGGCGTCGGCTGCAGCAGGATCACCGTCTCCGGCCCGGCGTACTGCCGGGACAGCCGGGCGTACCAGGACAGGGGAACGCCGGGTGACGGCACCAGACAGATGACGCCGCCCGTCCCCTGACGCAGGGTCGTGGAAGGAGGCCGGGCGGCGGCCGTGACCGACAACTCGTCGAGGAGTTCGGCGATGGGCGTCGTCTCGTCGGCCTCGTAGGGCAGTTCACGCAGCAGGTCGGCGCAGTCGGCCAGCAGTCCGGCACCGTCCGCGAGATGGGCGCGGTCGTGGATCACGGACAGCACCAGGCCGCCGGCCTCGTCGCGGTGGGCGACCAGCGTGACCGGGAAGGCGTTCGCGGCACCCGTCGTCTCGGGGAAGTCCATACGGATGCCGTGCGCGGCGAACGAGGGTTCGAGCCGCTGCAGCGGGTCCAGACCGCTCTCGAAGACGAGCAGGCTCTCGGCGGTGCGCCCGGCCCCGGCAGGCCCCTTCGGCTCCGTGCCGGTCCAGGCGTGGATCTGACCGACCGAGACCCACTCGTACGACGACAGGTCGATGGCCTGGTCGCGCAGGGCGGCCAGCAGGTCGGGCACGGTGGCGGTGGGGTCGACCTCGACCGAGACGGGCAGCGGATTGCGCAGGGCACCGGGCAGGCGCTCCACGCCCTCCAGCGGGATGCCCCGCCCGGGGACCGCGACGCTGAACCGCACCGGCATCGAGCCGTCCGCTCCGGCGGCCCGGTACAGCAGCAGCGCCCAGGCGACCTGCAGTGCGCTCTCCGTCGCGCCCCACCGGGCGACCCACGCGTCGAGGCGGGCGGCCTCGGAAGAGGTCAGCCGCACGCGCGCCCGCCCCGTACCCGTCCCCCGGCCGACGGGCGAGGCGGTGTCGTAAGCCGGCACCGACGTCGCGGTCGTGGGCCGGGGCGCGGACCGCAGCCAGAAGTCCCGGGCGGGGGCGAGGTCCTGGGCCTTGATCCAGTGCGCGTAGTCGCGTACGTCGGGACGCCGGTCGCCGCCCGGCAGTGTGCCGTCCGCCAGATAGGCGCGGCAGAACTCCGCCACGAGCAGGCGCACGCTCCGGCTGTCGAGCAGCGCCAGGTGGTACGTGAGCAGCACCCGTGTGCGCTGCGGGGTGGTGCCGCCGTCCCGCGGGCCCTCGAGCAGCGTGATCCGCAGCGGCCCCGGAGAGCGCGGATCGAGCCCGCGCCGCCGGTCGCTCGCGAGGGCGTCGGGCCGGTCCGCACCCGTGTACGGCATCCGCACCACCTGCGGTACGACCCGGTCGTGGAGGGTGATCGCAGGGTCGGGGCCATGGTCGAAGGCGGCCCGCAGGACGGCTTCCCGGTCGAAGACGGACTGCCAGGCCGCCGTGAACCGATCGAAGTCCAGCGCCCCGTGCCAGACCCAGCTGAGCTGCTCGATCTGCCGTCCGGTCCCGGGGTGCGCGTCGGCGTCGGCCAGGATTTCGCGCTGCAGCGGGCTGGCGGGGACGGTGCTGGTCGTGGCCGGCGACGCGCCGGTGCTCCCGGCCAGCTCGTCCAGAACGTCCTTCAGTACGGCCAGGAGCCGGTCGGCGGACTCCTCGGTGACGCCGTCGCAGGCGGCGGGCAGCCAGTCGAGCCCGATGCGCAGCCGGCCGCCGCGGATGCGCGCATGGGCGTCCAGTGCGTACGAGGCGGCGGTCCCTGGCGGCCGTTCGACCGCGCGGACGTGCGCGTCCGGGGTGAAGCGCACCAGGACCGGCACGGGTTCGCGCAGCGCGAGCCGGAGCGCCGGATCGGGGGCGTGTTCACGGCACGCGCCGAACGCACCGCGCCCCACGTCGCCGAGGCTCGCGGCAACCCGGTCGATGAACTGACACGCGCTCTCGTCGCACCCGCCCCCGCCCTCCAGCAGCACGGGCTCGGTCTCGACGAGCGGTCCGACCGTCCGGGCGAGCGCCGGGCCGCCCTGGCGTCCGTCGACGCACACGTCGAAGGAGGCGCGCTCGGTGCCGCGCCACCGGATCAGGGCCAGCCCCATGGCCCCGGTGAGCAGTTGGGCCGGGGTGAGGCCGAAGCGCCGGGGCACGGCACCAGTCAACCGCCGGGTGGCCGCAGGGCCCAAGGCGAAGCCGGGGTGGCGGTGCGGGGCGAGGTCCGGCAGCGGGCCGCGGGCGCGCAGTGCGCGGGTGGCGGCGCGGCCTTCGGCGACGGTGCGCCAGCGGTCGGTCTCCCGGGGGTCGGTGGCCATCGCGGGCAGCGCCGCGGCCCAGTCCGGGTACTGCACGTCCTCGGCCGCGAGCTCCTCCTCGGGCCGGTCCAGCGCGGCCCGCAGGTCGGCCATGAGGATGTCCAACGAGGCCTGGTCGACGACGAGTTCATGGGCCACCAGCACGAGCCTGCGCCGCTTGCGCAGCAGCAGGGCGCACAGCGTGGTGCCGGTGGCGGGGTCCAGGCGGCGGGCCGCGGCGGCGACGGCCTCCTGCTCGCGGGCGCGCGGGACGCCGGAGAGGTCCGTGCACTCGGCCGCGTACACGAGCGGCACCGCGTGCATGCCGCCGCCCGCCGTGGTGTCGATCCGGGCACCGAGCAGCGGGTGGGCCCTGGCCAGGGCCTGCAGGGCGCCGTCCACTGCGGCCGGGTCGAGCGGCTCGGCCGCGTTCAGCACCCGGAAGTGGGGGTGGTCCGGGGCGTCCTCGGCTCGCCGGACCAGGTCGCGCTGGGCCGGTGCGAGCGGGACCGCCGGCCGGTCGTGGGCGGTGAGCAGGTCCGCGACAAGACCGGCCGGGAAGGCGTCGTCGCCGGGGGACGCGGGGGATGCGGGGGCCGTCCGCGGCTCGACGTGCAGCACGTGGTGTTCGGGGCCGAGCCGGTGCAGTGTGTGGGGCCAAGGCCGGCCGCCGGGGGTGCGCGTGGCGGCGTGGTCGAGCGCCGCCGCCACGCGGCCGGCGGCCAGCGGGCCCCGGATCTCCAGAACGGACGCGAGGTGGCGGGGCGGCCGCCCGGTGTCGACGACCACGGTCATCGACGCATCGGTGCGGCGTTCGGCGGCGGCACGGCCGTCGGTCATCGGCATCCCGGGGCGAAGCCCCTTCCCCTACCCAGCGAAACTCTCACACAGCGAAACACCTTCGCCCTGCTCGGCACAGTAGCGGTGCACGAGACGAGTCGCCCGTATTCTCCAGCCCCCCTGGAGCGCTCCCCCAACGGCTCTCAGCCGGATGACCGGATGACCCGTCGAGGGCGGATGCCGCCGGGCCGACGCGGGCCCGGGGCCGTACGCAGATCTCTGAGCAGATCATCAACGCCGTAGAAGGTTCAGCGCGAGATCCGACCACGCGCGCCCACCACGCGCGCCCCGGAACCCTCCCGCAACCGCTCTGCGGAGGCGCGCTTGCCGTCACGGCGGTGACGGGAGGGTTCCGGGGCGCCGCGGAAGACGGTGCCTCAGGCGGACATCGGCAAACCGATGCTTCCGTCGGCTCTTCCGTCGGTTTCCACGTCCCGGCGTGCCTGTTCCTGGTGGGCCTGTTCCTGGTGGGCCTGCCAGATCCGGGTGCCGCGGTCCGGCGAGGTGTCCAGCTTGGCCAGCACACCCGGCACGGCGATGCTGGGGAGAATGTGGTCGTAGACCCTGGCAACCCGGTGCTGGAGGCACTCACCGTCCTTGAGATCGGAGGTGACGATCTCCATACCGGTCCATGCCGCGACGATGACCATCGCGGTTTCCTCCGGAACGGTGTGCGGCAGCAGCTCGCCCCGCTCCTTGGCCTGAGCGAGCAGCTCTCCCATGAAGGCGACCCAGGGCGTCCAGGAGGTGCCGAACAGCGCGCGGGCCTTCTGGTCGGCCGACAGGCGGATGGCGGCACTCAGCATCGGCTCTCGGGGGAGTCGATGAGCGAGCACCATCCCCACATCCACGCACTCCTGCAGTTTGGAGTCCTGCGGCACGACGCCCTCGGTGGTGACGGCCTCGTTCAGCACACCGCGGGCCACGGCTTCCTTGGAGTCGAAGTGGAAGTAGAGGGCTCCCTTCGTTACGCCCGCCCGCGCGATGATCTCCGTGATGGTCGCGGACTCGTATCCGAGCTGGTCGAACACAAGGCCCGCCGCATCCAAGATCTGCCGACGCGTCTGTATCGCTCGTGCCTGTTTCGCCATGACCACACTCTCCCTGCTACCGCATGCGCTTTGCCTCCCCGCTCGAGCGAGCGCTCCGTAGCGCGGTGCGGCACCGCATTGAAAATCAAACCGGGTAGTACGTATCTTATCACCAGCCATCCGAAGCTCTGTTGCTTTGAGGTACCTAGGGGGGACACCTATGTCCAGGCCGTCGCTGAGGCTCGACCGTACACACAGCTCTGTCGCACCGCACGGGAGCCTGCCGCTCCCTGCGCCGCGACGCGCCATCGAACAGAGTCCGCGAGTACCCAAGGAATTCGTCCATCTCCGGTACGGCGACTCCGTGTTGCTGACCGGCTGGCACTGCACCGGCGCCATGGAGTTCCAGGTCACGGCCAGGTGGCCAGCGCCGGACAGCGGGGTGCCGGGCCGCGGGTTCCGCAGCGGGTCCATGAAGGCCGCCCAGACGGTGCGGCAGGCGGGACTGCTGCTCGCACACGCGGAGTTCGGGGCTCCGCTGTCGCATGCGGTGCTGCTGCGCACCTTCGACTTCGCCTTCGACCTGGAACGTCTGGAGGCTGAAAAAAAACCGGCGACCCTGATTCTTAAAGTTCTTTGCGAAATCACCAAGTCGCGGGGCAGCTCCATCAGCGGTCTGCGCATGACGATGAGCATCCACCATGAGGGGCAGCAGGTCGGCACGGCGGCCACCAGCTTCGAGTGGATTCCCCCGGGGGTCTACCGCCGCCTCCGGGGCGTGCACGCCGAGGCGGTGCGTGACCAGCCGCCGCTACCGGCTCCCGTCCCGCCGGCCCAGGTGGACTGCGCCACCGATGTCGAGGTGGCGCTGACTCCCACGGACAAGGCCGGCCGGTGGCTCCTGCGCAGTGACTTCCGCAACACCGCGCTGTACGACCACCCGGTCGATCACGTTCCCGGACTCGTCCTGATCGAGGCCGCCCAGCAAGCCGCCCGCCTGGTGACGTCACGGGGGACCTTCCGGCCGTCGGCCGTCACCACGGTCTTCGACCGCTACGTCGAGTTCGACAGCCCGTGCTGGATCGAAGCGCGGCCTGCCGCCGCCGAGGACGAGGCCACCGCCGCAGTGCGCGTGACCGGCCACCAGGACGGCGAAACGGTGTTCACCACCGTCCTCACGGGCCCCGCCTGCTGATGACCGGCGATCGCCGCGGGATCTCAGCGGTGTGCGCGCTGCCTACCGCCACACCCTCGCAGTCGGCGGCACCCGCCGGCCCCTTCCCCGTCTGCCGCGCGGCCGTGTCACACGCGGGGTGAGCCCCCGCACACGCGTACGGCCCTGGCACCAGTGCCAGGGCCGTATGCGGAACGAAAGGACACGTAGGCGGTAACGCGTAAGGCCTGAGACCGCTGCCCCGCAAGGGGCGCCGGTAACAAACCCGGCCGTTTTCCCGGTGTTACCGCACCGGGATCGCGACTCGCTCGTTAGACCGATTAACCGTCAAACCGAGTGCCCACTCGGCCGACGCAGGCCCGCACCGGGGAACCAACCCGGCCGCGAGCGAACATCCACGGTTCTTCCGAACCCCGAAGCCTGCCAGAGCTCCGACTGCCTCCCGTAAAGGAGAACTTGCGCATTATGACTCACCGACCCGCGTCTTGTCAGCCCCTGGACGGCCCTGAGACAGATCGGCCTGCACAGCCGGTTCCCGCTGAACGCTCCCCGTACCACCCGGGCACGGTCATGGTGCCGTCCACGCACCAGTGGGTGACCACCACGACGGGGCGGCTCGCCGGGGACTCCTCTTCATGGCTGCAGGCCGTGCACTGGGCATACGAGGCGGGACTGCATCCGCGTTTTCACGCAACCACCTTGCGACTGGCGCGAGTTCTGGCTGAACTGAATCCGTGCCGACCCGGTATCGCCTACCTGATGCGGCGTCTGAAAGTCAGTGAGCGAACAGTTCAGTACCACCTGGCCGCCCTGAGGGACACGGGCCTCTTGGCCTATATCTGCAAAGGCGGACGAAGGGCTGGACTTCCCGCACTGGCTTCGGAGTTCGCCCGCGTCATTCCCGTGGAGTTCGACACGGCTGTGGGCATCAGGACTCTCGGAGAAGGCATTCAGCGGCGCGTGGTCGGCATCGCCGAGAGCGGCCGGAAGCTGATCGCCGCATTGGCCACCAAGGCTGCGGCAGGGCAGAGGAGGAGGCGCCGCACGAAGCGAACCGGACGGTCGCGTTGCACCCCAAAGGAGGTACGTACCTCATGTCGCTCTTCTGCGGACCGTAATACTCCTCCCTCTGAGAGGGAGCGCGAAGCGACTTCGCCGCCGCAGCGGCGCGGCCGGGGGAACTTCGTTGCTCGCCGCTACCGTCTGGCTGCCGAGCTCGTACGACGCGTACCGTGGCTGCATCGGGCAGCCGTTCCGCGGATTGCCTGGGTCGCGCGGCATGTCTCCGACGCGGGCTGGTCCGCGAGCGAGGTCATCGCCTGGCTGAACCTGGCGGCCCCCGCACGGCGCATCCATCGCCCGTCGGCGTTCCTCGCCTACCGCCTGCGGGGAGCCGAGAAGATCTGGTCAGCCGCGGCACGCAGGGAGGCCGCGGAACAGGACCGGGACTCACGCCACAGCGCTGCCCTGCAGCGGCGCGAGTACGCCTACGAGGAGTCCGGCCCCCCGCCGGCGGTATCCGCGGCCATCCGAGAGGGACTGCGCCAGGGCCTGTCCCGGCTCGCCTCCCGTCGGACAGCCTCCGGGCGGACAGCCTCCGGCCAGGGTGCTCCGGAAGAGATCCGCCCTCAGCCCGAAGGCGTCGAACTGCCCGACACACTGGGTCGAGAACTGCCCGACACGCTGGGGAGAGAACTGCTGGTCAGCGCCCGCAGCCAGCCTGACTGGGACGAGGCGGCAGCTGCGTTCGACCGCCTCCTCGGGAGCAACACGGTCAATCGGGCCTACGCACAGGCCATGTTCGGTGCGGAGGGCTCATGAGGTGGCCCGTACGGCCTGGCGGGCCCGCTCGCGATGTGCGACGGGCCCATGACAACCGGCCCGGGAGTCCCCGGCACCGGACGTCAGACCAGGGTGTATCCCCCGTCCACGGGTACCACCGCGCCGGTGACGAAGGAGGACCGGTCACTGCACAACCAGGCGACGGCCTGGGCTATCTCCTCGGGTTCGGCGGTACGGGCCTGGGGAGTCGCTTGGTGCAGCTGCTCCTCCAGCCCGGGAGTCCGGTCGAACCAGCCGGCAATGATCTCGGTACGGGTCGTGCCGGGCGCCACGGAGTTGACGCGGATGCCATGCTCCGCGTACTCGGCCGCAGCTGCCTTGGTCAGCCCGATCACGGCGTGCTTGGAGGCGATGTACGGCGCTCCGGCAGGGATCGCCTGCAGTCCGCCGACACTGCTGTTGTTGACGATCGATCCGCCCACGCCATTGCGGAGCATCGCGGAAATCTCGTGTTGCATGCAATGCCACACACCACGGACATTGATTCCCATGACTTCGTCGTACGTATCCTGTTTCATCAGGTGCAGGGACTCGTGGTCACAACCGACGCCCGCGTTGTTGAACGCCAGATCCAGGCGCCCGTATCTCTCTATGGTGAATTCAATGGCACGTCTCACATCCTCTTCCTGAGACACATCCGTAGTGATGTACGCCGCCTCGCCTCCTGCCTGACGAATCTCCGATACGAGAGCGGAGAGGCGGTCCTCCCGGCGGGCCGCAAGCACCACCGTCGCACCTTCTTCTGCAAAAGTCTTCGCGGTCGCCGCGCCAATACCACTGCTAGCCCCAGTGATGAGGGAAACCTTGCCGGACAGAAGACCGTTCTGATGAGTCATGCCGGGATTCTGCCATCTCACGAGGTCAGCCGATATACCCATTAAACGGAACCAAATATTCAGCCGCTGTCACCCACCCATTGCACTCCTCGAACCCGGCAGCCGGGGCCACTTGGTCCACACCAGGAGAGCGCAGCTTCGGCCGCCGCGAGACAGGAAAGCACCGGCGATGAACGACTCCGCCCCCTCCCGCCACAACCGCCACACCTCCCCAACTTCCTTACAAGACACGACGGTTGATCTTGCCCACGGCAGATGATCCCCGGCCCCGGGGTGCCATGACCCACAGCACGCGGCCGGCGTCAGGCCATGGAGAACTTGCCAACGTACTCATCGAAGGGCTCAATGCCGACTTCGACCCGGAGTTCGTCCATGCGCTCGGGCTCTTCACAGGGCCACGGAACCGGTGCTCCGTCCTTCACGCCAGCGATCTGTGTGCCGTAGATCTGTTTGCGCCCCTCATTGACCCGCGTGCGGTCAAGCAGAAAGGCCAGCTCCCGCGGGCTGGCCGCGCCTGCCGACACCGCCTCCTGCATCAACCGCAGAGCGCGTCGCTGAACGTCAAGCTGCCGATCGGCGTGCTGAGCGATCAGCCACGCCGCACGGGCGGCCTCCTCGCCGACCAGTTCCGCCGTAGGCCAGCCGTACTCATCCATGACCTCGCCGAGTCGGTCACCATGCCGCGCAGTAAGCCGTCGCCACGCCAACTGCTCGGCGGGATCATCACTGTTGGCGTGGACTGAGGACTGGTGATCGGCCGCGGCCATGGAGGTGAGTTCCTCCGCCAGCGCGGCCACGTCGTGCGCCACTCTCGACTCCCCATCAGGTCAGTACGTCGTGCTCGGTCCCCGTAACCCTATGAGTGCATAACGGGCGTAAAGATCATTCCGGAGAACGGTGACAGGCACCTCCGCGGACCGCGATAATGGATCTATCCCCGAAGCCAGAGCTTCGTTGCGGCGCTTGTAGATCTCCTTGTTGAAGCTGGTAGGGCGACCACCCTTACTGCCCCGGCTGCGTCGGTTGGTCCGCTGCTTCCTCGGTTCGGGGATGGTGTGCTTGATCTGGTGTCGGCGCAGGTAACGCCGGTTACGGCGCGAGGAGTACGCCTTGTCGCCGCCCAGATGATCTGGACGAGTGCGCGGATGCCCACCGCCCGGACGGGCCACACAGACACGCTTCATTACCGGGATGAACTGTGGGGCGTCACCCCGGTGCCCCGAAATGAGCAACAAGGCCAGGGGACGGCGTCCGCCCTCCCCGGCGAGGTGGATCTTGCTGGTCAGGCCGCTCCGGCGTGGGAGGTCCGCTAGGGCGTGTCCGCAAAGTGGTTGGTTCGTTGGTCTGTTCGTGGTGCGTCGACATGAGCTGACTGATGAGTCGTGGTCGGTGATCGAGCCGTTGCTGGCTCCGTCGCGGATGGGCAGGCCGGTCCGCGACCGGCGTCAGGTCCTCAACGGGATTCTGTGGAAGCTGTCCACCGGGGCGGCCTGGCGGGACCTGCCCGAGCGGTACGGGCCGTGGAAGACGGTCTACGAACGCTTCCGCCGCTGGTCCGCCGACGGCACCTGGGACCGCCTGCTGGCCCACCTCCAACAGCACTCCGATGCCGTCGGCGCCGTCGACTGGACCATCGTGTGTATCGACTCGACCACCGTGCGGGCCCACCAGCATGCGGCCGGGGCCCGAAAAGGGGGCAGTCCTGGCCGGGCGAGGCGATCGGCCGGTCCCGCGGCGGACTGACCACGAAGATCCACCTCGCCTGCGACGGACAGGGCAGGCCGCTGGCCTTCACCCTCACCGCCGGGAACGTCAACGACTGCACCCAGTTCGAAGCGGTCATGGCCCGCATCCGCATCGAACGCTGCGGGCCCGGCCGCCCCAGGACACGACCCGACCGGGTCGTCGCAGACAAGGGCTACTCGTCCACGAAGATCCGCAACTACCTGAGGCAGCGAGGTGTCAAAGCAGCGATCCCGGAGCGGATCGACCAGATCAACGGCCGCATCCGGCGGGGCGAGAGCCGGTGCCGGCTCGACCGGGCGGCCTACCGGCGCCGCAACGTCGTCGAACGCTGCTTCAACCGGCTCAAACACAACAAAGCCCTCGCCACCCGCTACGACAAACACGCCCGCCACTACCAAGCCATGGTCACCATCGCCTGCCTACGGCTATGGCTGCCCTGACATTGCGGACACAACCTAGGGCCTGTCCGACGGATCTTGTGACCGTCGTGGTCTCGGGTCGTTGGCATGGTCATGGGGCGGGGAGATCTGTCGAACTCAGAGTGGTTCCGGCTGAAGCCGCACCTGCCGAAGTCCGGGAGGCACGGGGGCCGTTGGGTCAGCCACCGCAGGATCATCAATGGGGTCTTATACCGGCAGCGCACCGGGGCGCCCTGGCGGGATCTGCCCGCGCGTTTCGGCCCCTGGAAGACCGTGTACGAGCGGCACAGGCGCTGGTCGGCGGACGGTACGTGGGACAGGGTCTTCGCGTCCGTCCTGGCCGACGCCGACGCGGAAGGCCGGATCGACTGGTCGATGGTGAGTGTGGACTCCACCTCCTGCCGGGCCCACCAGCATGTCTCCGGGGCCCGCAGAACAGCGCCGCGAGTGAGGGGAAAGACGCACGCGCACGCCCCCGGCAGCACCGCCCTGACGAGGGACTCGGACGTTCCGGGGCGGCCTGACCTGCAAGATTCATCTCGCCGGTGAGGGCGGGCGCCGCCCGCTGGTGCTGCTGATCACGCCGGGCCAGTGGGGCGACGCCCCGCAGCTCATCCCGGTCATGGAACGCATACGTGTCCACCGCCCGGGTGGCGGGCGTCCGCGCACCCGGCCCGACCACCTGGGCGGCGATAAGGCGTATTCCTCCCGGCGCAACCGCCGCTACCTGCGACGTCGCCAGATCAAGCACACCATCCCCGAACCGAAGAACCAGCGGGCCAACCGCCAACGCCGGGGCAGCAGGGGCGGCCGGCCCGCCGCCTTCGACAAGACGATCTACAAGCGCAGGAACGAAGTTGAGCGGACGATCAATGCGTTGAAGAACTTCCGGGCGGTGGCTACGAGGTTCGACAAGAGGGCCTACATCTTTCATGGCACCGTGACCGTCGCAGCAATTCGCCTGTGGCTTGGCTCTTAAAGCCGCCGAAGAGCCTGTGAGTACCCGGCATCACCGGACGAGTCCGATGGCCTCAATCTCGATCATCCACTCAGGGTTGGCGAGTGAGGAGACCTCTACGAACGACTCCGCGAGGTGAGGCTTGTCCGGGAAGTGTTCCGCGCGCAACTTGGCAAAGATGTCCTGCTGCGCTATGTCCGTGACGAACACGGTCGCCTTGACTACGTCGGCGAGGCTGGAGCCCGCGTTTGTGAGGACCGTCGACAGATTCGCGAGCGCCTGACGGGCTTGCGTCTCGAAGTCCCCGTCGCCGACCGTGGCTCCCTGGGCATCGATCGGCGCCTGCCCTGATGTGAAGACCAAGTTCCCGACCCGGACGCCGAGCGAGATACCGGCCGAGTCGTACCAGTCGGGTTCCGCGGAGACGCGCACGCGCTCGGCGGCAGGCTGTGTGACGGACATATTGCTGACACTCCCTCAAAACTGCACAAGCGGAGCCGGGCAGCTGTGATCACCCCGGCTTGATCGACAGCCACGAGATCCTGAGATTCATTCCCGAGGGCTTGCAAGTCCGCCTCGGCACAGCTCGGGTGATGGTCGCCCACCTACGCGAGCGTGCCGCATCCCAGGCATGATCCGCAGGACAGGCCCTAACCCAACGACGTGATCCACTTCCGGCAACGGCCAACAGGGGGCCCGCCCTGGGCCGGGCATCCCTGGACGGGCCGCGAGGACATGAGGGGCGGGGATCAGCACGGCGCCCCCAATACGGTCGGCTGACCGGTCAGCCACCAGCACGTCACGAGCAGCTGGTGCAGGTCAGCGATGGCCGTGGCGCTCTGACCCCGGGCCGCCTGCGCGAGCACCGTGCCGACGGCCGTAGGGTTGATGAGCCCAGACGCCACCAAGGGGCTTGTGTGGACCAGCTCGTCGAGCCGGGCGCGGTGGCGGGCGAGTCCGGCGATGCGCTGGGCTGAACGAGCCCTTCGAGCGGCGCGAAGTCAGCCAGTCGGGCAGTTGCGGCAGCGCGGCCCGCAGCAGCGGCTTGTAGGCCACCAGGCCCCGCCGGGCGAGGGCCGGCACGGCGAACGCGGCCCGTACAACCTGGTTGTCCAGGTACGGGTACACCGGCCGTACGCCGAGCGCGTGGCCGTAGGGGGCCCAGCCGCGAGCCGAGGCGCCCACCGACCGCAGGGCAGCCCATTGGTCGAACTCGTCCGCCTGCGCCGGCTGCTGTTCGTCGTGGGCGGCCTGCCGCAGCAGCACGGCGACCTCGTGACGGCCGTGGCCGGTCAGCCAGGACGCTCCGGCCCCCAGACGGCACCACGACCATCCGGCGGCCGCCTTCTGCGGCGTGACCGGGCCGCGCTCCAGGGCCTCGGCGGCACGCTCCAGGGCGCCGCTCCGCCCGAGGTCAGCGGCCTGTTTGAGGGCCTTCCAGTACGGCCCCGGCGCGGTGTTACGGAGCCGGGCGAATGCTGTCACCTGCCGGTGGGCGTCGCGGCGGTGGCCGTCCTGCAGAAGGCGGACCCAGCAGGAACTGGATGCATCGAGGACGATGTCCCCGCCGTGCCCGGTCAAGTGAAGCGGCAGCCCCTGCACGGGGTGCAGGTAGCAGGCGTCCATTGCGTACATGGCCGCCTCCAGCACCGGCTCCGCCTCGGGCGGCTGTCCGGCGGGGAAGCCGAACGGCAGTTGCTCGTCGCCTCCGGTGGCGACCGTGTGCCGGGCGCCGGTGTGCTCGGCGATGCGGGAGGCGAACGCCATGTCCTCCCCGCTGGTGTAGCCGTCGGTGTAGGTCACCGCGTGCACGGTCCCGGCCTCGGCGGCGAGCACGACGGCCGCCGAGGAGTCCAGCCCGCCCGAGAGGTCCGCGCCCACCACGCCGCCGGTGGCACGGACCCGGTGCTGGACGGCCTCGGTCAGCGCCTGTCCGAACCGGACAGCCCCGTCGCGGAGCTCGTCGACGGGATCGACGCCGGTGACGTCGACGAGTTGCGGCGGTGCCTCTGGCGCGAGCAGCAGCCCGAAGCCGCCGGGCACCACGCGGATCTGTTCGTGCGGGGTGCGGTGGGGCCAGTGGTGCTCGCTCACGGTGAGCCGGGCCGCCAGCAGCGGCAGGTCCGGCGTGAGTGGCTTGTCCTGCTCCAGGAGGCGGGCCTGGCTCGCCCACGCCGCCCCCTCGTCGCCACGCAGCGTGTAGTAAACGGCCCGGATGCCCGCCAGGTCGCCGCACACGAACCGCTGCCGCCCGTCGTCGGCGACCACCCAGTACGAGCCGGGCCACCAGGTGAGTTCAGCCCACCGGGCCCAACCGGACCGCCGGAAGGGCAGCCTTCAGCTCCTCCTGGGTGACGGGGCAGTCGCCCACGACCGCGAGGCCGACCGGCCCCTCGCAGGCCGCCCGCACCCGTGCGCCGGGAGTCCGGCGCAGGTCTCCGAGCCCTTCGATCACCGCTCCGTCCACGGCGGCCGTGCCGCCGGTCAGCCACTCCTGTTCCATCTGCTTGCCTCCCCTTCAATCAGCCCTGTGACGCGGCCGGGGGCCGACCGTCGTGCGGCCGGCCCCCGGGTTGGTCCGTGAGGTCCTGGGCTTGTCAGCCCTCGAAGTAGTTGGACTTGTCCGAGTCGTTGAACACCTGGCGGCCCAGGGTGAGGGTGGCCACCTGGTGGGTGCTGATCTGCGGCGCGAACTCGCCGGTGCTGGGCGCCGTCGTGGGCTTGTCCTGGGTGGGCTTGGTGGTGATGGTGGTCTGCTCGGCCATGGCCGGTCTCCCTTGTCATCGGTGATGTGGAGGTTGTGCTGCCTCTATGTCACCGCGATCGAAGATCCGTTCCCAGAGACGGAGTTGGGGACTTGCTGGGAGTGGATCTGGGAGAAATCTGGGACACGCCTGGGAAGTGTCAGCCCGCCCGGAGGAGGTCGAGGACGGCCCGCTGATAGACGGCGTAGACCTGGGGCAGCTCGGCAAGGTGGGCGCGTTCGTCGATGCCGTGCAGCCCCTCGTACGGCAGGCCGAAGCCAGCGGTGGCAGGGATACCCTCTCCGGCCAGCAGGTTGCCGATGTTGGAGGGGCCCGCGGTCTTCGCCCGCACCACAAGGCCGGCCTCGGCGGCGGTGGTGAGGAGTGCGGCAGCGGGCTGTTCGTCTTCTCGGAGGCGGAAGGGCGGCCAGCTGGCGACCGGGGTGATCTCAGTGGGCTTCGGTGCAGGCAGTTCCGCGTCGAGCTCGGCGACGGCCTTGCGGATCAGAGTCTCGGCATCGTGGGCGTCGAAGGTCGGGGTGGTACGGATGTCGACGTTGAGCTCGCACAGGTCAGGGGTGACCGAGAAGCCCTGACCACCGTGGAAGGAGGTGACCGACAGCTTCGGCGGCAACGGGAATCCCGACCCACCATCAACGCCGGGCAGATCGGCTGCGTCGAGGAGACGTACGAGATGTGCGGCGCGGGAGATGGCACCGACCACGGTGCGGCTGGACCCGGAGTGCCCGGAGGGGGCATGGACTGCGACGGCGGCTCGCCACAGGCCCCGGCCGCCGACCACGACCTCCTCCAGGCCCGGGTAGCCGATCATCACCCCGGCCGGGCGGGCCGCGGCTTTGTCGGCCAGGTAGGCGCGGGCTCCACCGAAGCCGCCGGTGTGCTCGTCTACGTCCAGCAGCACGGCGAGCCCACCGTGCAGGTCAGCGGCCCGGGGCAGCAGGTCGGCGGCGATATGGCAGAACATCGCGGCGGCCAGCTTGGAATCAGCCGACCCCCTACCAAGGAGCCATCCTTGTCGTACCTCCCCGGAGTCCGGGGGGAAGGACCAGGCGGTCTCGTCGCCGTACGGGGCGGTGTCTACGCAGGCATCCAGTGCCCACCACCGGCCCGGCCGGCCCCCGGGGATCTCCACGAGCAGCCCCACCAGCTCACCTGCGTCGTCGTTCAGACGGCGGTGCGGTACGGCGCGATCGGTGAGCCAGTCCTCCAGCACGCCGAGGACCGGTCCGTAGTCATCGATCCCACCTCGGCTCGGCCGCCGGATCAGTTCCTGGGCGAGCTCGGTCACGGACGCCATCCGAGTCTGCTGAAGGTTCTCGCTCACGCTTCTCCCCACCACATCAGTTGTGCCGGACCGGCAGCGCGCGGACGGCCTCGATCGTCTCCACCGGCTGCGCCGAAGCACACGCCTCCCGCCCATGGTGGACCAGACCCACCGCGGCCTCCCGGCTGAGTATGGCGCCGCAGTCGAACCCTTCCGCGCCGTGGAAGGACGGCAGCGGCACGACCGCTTGTGTCTCCGAGGCCACGAAGAAGCGTTCCAGCGCCGCCGCCGGTTCGACCATCCCGATGTGGAGCGTCTTGACGCCGTTGCGGCGGGCGGACGGGTCACGCAGCTCCAGCAGCCGCACCAGGTGGTCGGCGAGCGTGCGATGCCGGGGCGGGCCGTAAAGCACCCGATAGTGGACCAGGTCGGGGTGCTGGGCCACCACCGTCTCGATCGCCGCCAGATACGCCTTCTCCCGGCTCCGGCTGCCGGTGACGACCAGCTGTTCGCGGGCGCAGGAGGCAACGCTGACCATGGCTTCGATCAGGTCGGTCCAGCGGGTGAGGACCTTGACGACGACCGCCGTGCCGGAGGTCTCCAGCACGCTGGTGGCTTCCCCGTCCTGGTGGGCGAACAGCATTTCCGGGCGTTCCCGGTACAGCTGGCACAACCCGGCCCGGTTCTTCGCCCCGGTCCGGCGTCGCCCGGTCTCCCACGCGCTGAGCAGACTCGCGTCAGTCGCGCCCCCGGTGATCTCGTTCAGGGAATCGGCGGCCTCCTCCAGCGTCAGGTTCCGTGCCGTACGGGCATGTCTCAGTGCCGACTCTCCGCTTGTCAGCCCGGCCACGATCATCCTCCCGCCTGGTGATCCATGGTCGGTTCAGCGCATATGGATTCCACCGCACGTTCCCCCTTCATCGGCGTCCTTCGTACTCATCCCCGCATACGACTGGCCGCATCCCGCACCAGCGGACGAGGCTTGATTGTTCGTCAGTGACTGGCACTACGTGTTGCTGCGAACGTGACGGCACGTGGAGATGGCTGCGGCCGAGTGGGAAGGACACGAATGTTGGAGGGACGGTCCGCGGCTGCGGGATGGAAGTCTCCGAATGCCCCGGCCAAGGACGCTGCAGAAGCGGGGGTCACAGGTAGTCGAAGAACCGCATCCACCACGTCGGGGGATGCTCGGGTGGGTAGTAAGAGACGAGGTCGCTGGCGCCGTCGTACCTCGTCCGGAGCAGGTGCTCCGAGACGGGGATGTAGCCGAGTGCTCTGAGCTCGTCGTCGACGCGGTGGCGGTCTGTGTCCTCGAAGAGCTCCTGTTCCTCTTCCTCGTCGTAGCTCCCAGGATTGCCCAAGGTCACGGCAGCCAAGTTTCCGAAGTTGCTGATGGCCACAGTGATGTGCTCGGCGCTATCAGTGGCGGTTGCCGGGAGCACAATCGTCCCGTGATGGCTTGCGTCTTGGACCTGGCGGTCGACGGTGCAGGTGCACTGGAACCGCTGGTTCAGACGGGCTGCAAGCTGGTCGAACCGGGCCCGGGTGGCCGTGTGGTCATAACCGCGGGGGACTTCCATGTAGTCCGGATCATCGAGTTCCCGCAGCAAAGCCCACGCGGGCTGGTCATCGAGAGGCATGTACGTCTTCTCCTTGCTGATGAGCGCGGTTGCGCTGGCTGACGTCGGCGGCGTAGACGGCCCAGTCCCCACCTGATGCTTGCTGCCACTGGACGGCGACCCCACCGTCACAGCCGCCTGGCACGGCGTCGTCTACGGCACGACCGGCAACGGCCCCGTCGCCCTGGACGCCAAGACCGATGCCGACCGGCCGGTGCCGACCACAGCACATCCCCCGGCACCGCCCCGATCGCCGTCAACGAGTACACCGGCGTTGCCCTCGACGAGGCCGAGCACCGCACGCTGATCGCCTACCCGGCCACTGGCTGACCGTCCGACCAAGACCTGAGGGCCCGACAATCGCCGGGCCCTCAGCCGTGTCTGTCGCTCCGCATCGAATGTCAGCGGAAACACTGACTGTGACTGAGCGCCGCAGGTGTCGGCGCTCGCCAACTCGAATGCTCAAGCCTGTCTTGGCTTGGTGCAGAGGAAACATCCGTCCCAGTGCGGCAGCGCGCTAAGGATCCGGTGTTGCAGGCATGAGGCCATCGCACGTTCCTCGGGGCCGGGGAAGCCTCGGGCGAGGTGAGCGTCGTCGGCCGGTACGAAGGACTCGACCATCGCTTTGAACTGGGACAGGTAGTCCTGGGCGAAGGAAGGGACGTAACCCAGCTCGCTCCAGCGGTGGCGGCTCAACGCCAGTGCGGTGGCGCGCAGCACGAAGTCCTTCGAGCGGGCACGTGCGCACGCAGTGGGGCCCCACGCGATGTCTTGCAGGTTGAATCCGACGGCTCCTCGCCCCATCACGTTCTGGTCCTGCAGCGTCAGAAGTGTCGCGAAGCGGTAGTCCCACACGTCATCAGCAAGATCAGATACCGCCAGCATCAGCACGTCGATGAAGGCCTCCGTGCCGCCGTTGGACAGGTACAGGCTCTGTTCCCCACCACCAAATACGTTTCCCACCGAGCCACGGTACGTGTGACTGAGCGTCGTAGTTGACCAGTTGAGCGTGCGGGTGGGCAGGGTAGCGCGAACAGGGCCCAAGAGTCGGATTTCTGGTGGTCTGGCCGTCGGTACGGCGGGACTGCGGTGAGGTGGGCTCGTGGAGTCCTCGGATCGCGGTGCCGTACCCGAAGGCGGGCCGGTGTGGTCGCACGCCTTCGCCCTCGACGAGCTGTTCCTGCCGTTTGCCGGGACCGAGGAGGCCGTCGGCCGGCTCGACGATGCCCTGGACTGGCTGCGCACGTGGACGACGGTCCTCCGCCTACGCCCGTAACCTGCTGCCCGAACGGATCGCAGGCCAACTGCGGTTATCCCTGCGGCCCGTTCTATGGTCCCGGGGCAGCAAAGGCTTCATCGTCCTGCCCGCCGCTGGAGAGTCGACCAGTCCATCGGCTGGATCATGAACGCCCGACGCAACGTGCGCGACTATGAACGCCTTCCCCAGCACTGCGAAGCCCACCTGAACTGGACACTGATCACAATCATGCCCTGGCGCCTGTCCCAGGGAAGTCGGCCCCGCACCGACATCTGGGACAGGAAAGCACTCACGCCCATGGCGCACACGGTCAACGCCCTGCGGTGCCGCCGATTGCATCATCGCTGTCAGACGACAACGATGGTCGTGTCACCCCAGCCCCAAGTCCCAATGACCGTACCGCCCCAGGCGCCGGCCCTCAGGTGCACCTTCCCGTCACCCGACACGGACAAAATACCGCTCCCCCTGAAAGCGACGCTTCTTCCGGAGTGGTCGCAAGGTTCCTCGATCCTTTTCCAGGATTCACGGCTGCTGGCGTATTCCAGGCCCATGTACTGACTGACGCCAGCGGCGAGGTAGCAATCGCCCGTCAACTCCCCTTCGATCGTGTAGTGGTCACCGTCGTCGCTCTTGACGGTCACGTGAGCTGTGACGTGGTAGCTGTTTGAGGGCCAGCCGCCGACGTAGTCGTATTTCACGATGGCTGTGGCTGTGGCTGCGGAAGCAGGGGCCGACGCAAACCCCCCTGCCACGGCCAACGCCGTAACCGCGCAGGCCGCCACACGAGCCCACGCACGGCCGGTCCTGCCTCTGAGGGTGGTCCGAGTCGTCGTTGCCGCAGCGCATACCTTCCGTACCATCACTGCCTCCCCTTCATCCGTCCATGTGCTGAGGCCGGTACGAGGCTGTCCCGAAATGCCGCTTTTACGCTAAGCGCCAGAACGACTACACCAAGAGGTGAAGAGTGGAACTGGCGTCCGCGTCGTTTCGTGCTTCCGGACCCACCCTCCCGCGTCCGGACCAGCCCGAGGTGGTGGACACAGACTGAGAGGCCAGCGCCCCGCCAGGCGCGACTCGCTCGACGCGTCGACCCGCCCCGACGCCCACGATTCAGTACCGGCCACAACGCCCTCTTCGGCACACCCGCCGGGAGAGAAGTAGCCGCCAAACAGCACCTGGCAGCGCCACCCCGTTCTGACGCTCAAAACGCTCAGTCACGGTACGACGCCTCAGCGCTCTGGAGCTGCGGCTTTATCAGAATCAGAAGTCGAGTTCCACGTAGTCGATGTCGGTGAACTCCACCAGCAGACCGTCGGCGCGGCGACCGCGGTCCTTGAAGTAGATGTCCTGCAGGCCCTCGGCGGCGATGTTCTGCAGCTGCTGTTCCGAAGCGCCCGATGCCTGGGCGTCGAAGAGGCGGGCCGCGTAGGCGGGCGGCAGGTGCTGGGTGATCAGCCGGATCCGTCCGTCGTCCGTGGTGCCGGGAGCTGCGGTGAACCCGAAGCGGGCCCGGGTCTCGATGGTGATGCCGCCGGTGCGAGCCGCGTACTTCTTCGCCCTGTCGCGTACGCGTGGCTGCCACCGCTTGCGCACCTCGCGCTCTATGCGGGCGGCGAGGTCCTTGCGGGGCCGCTTGATCTGGGCTTTGAGGTAGCGCTCCACGGTGCGCTGCGAGATGCCCAGCAGCTCGGCCACGGCCTTGGTGGAGCCCTTGTGCTGCTTGACCAGGAACCGCATCTGTGCGGGCCCCGACTTGGGGATCGGGCGGGTGGAGGTACTCTCCGCGGCCTTCTCCAGGCTGTCGCCGAGGATGCCCATCGTGTGTCCCTACTCTCCGCTGTCGGGGGCGTCGTCGCCCTTGATGTGGCGGGCCGGGTTGGTCTGGTCGTCCTCGATGGTCTGGGCTACCCAGAGGAAGTCGCGGGTGCCTTCGTGCTTGACCATCCCGGGCGAGACGCCGAGGCGGAAGCCGCCGGGAAGTGGCTTGCCGTCGGGAGTGTGCGGCATGAAGTCCAGCGGGCTGGGACCGTGGGAGAGGTAGACGGCGCAGTCGGACAGGATCGCCACGGGGAACAGGCCGGCGCGGGCCCATGCCATGAGCTTGCGGTGCTGGTTGGTGCGCGCTTTGCCGATCAGCTCCGCCCTGGCGTGCGGGCTCCAGGTCGGGCGCTCCAGAGCCGGCCACCGTTCCCCGAACTTGTGCTTGATGCCCTGGGGGCGCTCGCGCAGCTTGCCGATGCCGCCCTTGACCGTCGACTTGATGGCGGACAGGACTGCGGCCTGGCCGGGGTCGACGTCCTTGTGGTGCGCCATCGCGGTGAGGAAGTCTTCCTCGCTCATGCCGGATTCGACGCCGAGGTCGGCCATGGTGGCCATGTAGGCGTCGCGCAGGTGGGTGTACCAGGCGTCGAAGTAGGCCGCGTGCTCGTAGCGGACGTACGCCTCGATCGGGGCGACTGCGTGGCCGAGCTCCATCGCGTAGGCGACGGTCGACGTCGAGTACCAGGCCGGCCCGGTCGGGCGGGTGCCCTTCGGCGTGAAGGGGCTGGGCAGACGGGGGTCGATCTCGATGCGGGAGAGGTCGACCAGCCAGGAGCCGGGCAGCTTCGGATCGAACACCGGTTTCTTCACGTGGGTGGCCGGGCCGGTGCCGATGACGAGGCGGTTGGCGGCGGCGGCGAAGGCCATGTTCACGTCGATGCCGACCGCGTGGGTGTAGCCCTGGGCGCACTCCTCGTCGGTCAGCGGCCTGAACCAGTCGTACGCCTCTTCATCGATGACCTGGTCCGGGGTGCGCACATGGTGGCGGGGGTAGAGGGCGGCGACCAGCGGGTGCTCCGCCGGCGCCTCCGGTGGCGCGGGGTCGACCGGCTCGGTCAGCGCGCCGGGGTTCGGCCCGGACACCCAGGAGCCGGTGGATTCGTCCTTGACCGCGCGGGTCGGCGGGCGCAGCGCGCTCATCAGCTCAAGGCCGCAGACGGCGGTCGAGCCGCGCGGGGTGATGACGCGGGTGGCGTAGGTGCCGAGCACGGCGGCTACGTCGGCCGGCGGCAGCTGACCCGTGTCGCCCCAGGAGCGGGTGTCGAGGGCGCCCCAGGGCAGGATCGCGAACTGCACGCACTGCCGCCTGCCGCCCTCGGCGGGGCGGTAGATCCGGGGCCATGGGCCGAACCCGCGCCGGGTCAGCTTCCACTTGGCCTTGGTGATCTGCTGGACGACCTTGTGGTCCTCCGGCAGGCGCAGGCCGCGACGGTCCTCCAGAACGGCCGGCAGCCCGAGGCGTTCGGCGGCAGCATCGGTGATGACGATCAGCGGGTCGGCGTCCTTGCCGTGGCGGTTGAGCCTCGGTGCGCCCAACTTCGCTTCGGTCAGGGCCCATTCGACCAGCGCGGGGAAGGTCGTGGCCGGGCAGTCCAGGACCAGGCCGCCGACGCAGAACAGCGACCCGTCGCCGTCCAGCACGCCCAGCGGCCCGTTCGCGAACCGCTCATCGACGGCGGTCGGTGCCGATGCGGGCTTGGGGATGGCGGACTTGGAGATGGCGGGCCTGGGGGTGGCCTTCTTCGCGGCCGGGCGGCGTGACGTCGACGGCCTGGTGCTGCTGGTCGACGGCCTGGCGCTGCTGGTCGCCGGGCGGGGCGGCGCCGCGGGAGCGGGTGGCTGTACCGGCTCCGGGGCCGGGTCCAGGTCCGGGCCGGTGAGGGCTTCCGGGACCGCTGACGCTGTGGCGGCGGGCGCTGTGGCGGTGGGCGCTGTGGCGGTGGGCGCCTCGGCGTCCGGGGCGGGAAAGCGAGCGGCGAGGCCCTCTAGGAGCCGGGCGTAGGCGGCGCGCTTCGGCGGCCGCGGCTCGGTCTTGCCGGACTCCCAGTTCCCTACCGCCTCACGCCGGGCTCCGAGTGCGCTCGCGATCTGGGCCTGGCTCAGCCCGGAGGCCTCGCGCAGCCTCTTGCGCTCCGAAGGGGGCGGCAGGTCGTCCTGCGCGACCTGTTCGAGCAGCGCGTCGACGTTCCTGAACAGCGCGTCTTCTTCTGTGGCCACGCGGCTCACCTCCGCCACCACCCTATCGAATCGCGCGCCACTCCACTCCGACTTCACGCACTGAATCGCTCACGGATCGCCCGCCGGGGTGTTCTCTTCCGCTCTGCTCCGACCTTGGAGATCGGCTTCGGTTGTCCCGTCTCAACGGAGTTTGACCAGTCTCACCGAAGTTTGATCGCGGCCAGGCTCCGAGTGGAGGCCGGAGCCCCCTACGGGCCCGCGGGGTCGGCGTCCCCGGCTCGCGAGGCGGCCGCCGCCTCCAGCAGGGGCCAGCCGTCGACCTCCACCGCCCGCCGCTCCCCCGGCTGCCACCCGCGGGCCGATGCCGCGTCGAGCAGGGCCTGAACGGCGCCGGGTTCGTGCAGGTTCAGGGAGCCGCCCCGGACGTACCCCACGTCCCCGGAGCCCAGGGGGAACCCGCCCGGGACGTACCGGCCCGGGCCCTCGGTGAAGACGGTGCGCAGCGGGCCGCCGGTGCCGGCCGGCTGCGGGTGCAGCGTGAGGGTCTCACGGCAGTCCGCGGACCGGCCGTCGTCCAGCACGCGGTGGCTGTGGCGCAGCGTCCACAGGTACACGCGCCCGTCGGCGACCAGCCGGCGGGGCTTCTTCGGATTGCGGGGCACGGAGCCGAGGGTACGCGGGCTGATCCACGAGACACCCCTACCGGTGATCCAACTTCGATGAGACGAACAGGACAGTCGTCAAACTTCGGTGAGACCGGTCAAGGTTCGATGAGACCGGTCAAGGTTCGACGAGACAGGTCATCGGTCGACCGCTCTCATGCCGGGCTGGTTGCCCCCTACGCTCCGACGGCGGCGAACGCTTCGGCTGTGACATCCCGCTCGAGCTCGACCAGCTCATGCCCGTAGACACGTGGCGCCGAGACCCGAACGACCAGGCAGAACCGATCGACGGACGGCAGGGTCTTCACCAGCTCCTGATAGTGGTGTTTGAGGAAGTGCACCGCCGCGCGATTCGTGTTCGCCGTCTGGCCGCAGATGAGGAACACCGGACTGCTCGCGCCCCGAGGAGTGAACTTGGCGACGACTGCGTACTCCCGCTCGCCACGCACATACAAGAACTCGCGGCCCCCGACCACGAGCGCAAGCGCGTCGGGGCCATCGCTGAAGGGCCGGAACATGACGCCGGGCAGGTGATGCGCGAGGTGCCCAGCAGAACGCTCGTTGGCATCTGGTCCACCGATGCAGAACTCGGTGCGATTTCCATTGCCGCCACGGATTTCGTTGGCCGCCTCGAAAGTGATCTGTCCGCGCATCTGGTCCACGAGGGCGGCCGTCTCAAGCAAGGCGTAGACATCGTAGTGAGCCGTTACCCAAGGCGAGTCGTGACGATGACTCAAGATGATCAGGCAAGTCTGACCTGGGCTGATACCGAAGAACTCCCCCTGGCGCCGCCATATACGCGCTGACTTGGCACGCTGCCATAACCACACGGACGTGCCACTGATGAGGCTGGTGATCAGTCCGATCAGGATGTTCGCGAGAACCGACGACATCTGCTCCCCCCTTGCCGCTGAGGCTACTGACCACGGGTCCGCCCTCGCCATAGCCCCACCTCGCGCAACCACTGACGCCAGCACTGACGCCAGTATTGACGCCAGCTGCGCGCAGCCCATCGATTCGGCTATGCGCCAAGGAGCCGCTGCCGCTGCCGCTGCCCGGGGTGCTCATCCGGAGAATCCAGGCCGCCATGAGCCTGACCGCCCTCCTCGACCAGGCCCTGGTGCTCTCGCGTGGGAAGCGGCCTTCCGTGCGCGACCGCCAACCTCGACGAGTCACGCCGGAGACGCGGCACCGGTCCGGCCCCCCGGCCGGTCAGAGCACGCCCACCCATATGCATCCGGCCATCGGCTGGCATTGCCAGCCGCGGGTGTCGCGGCAGGCCAGCGGGCCAGGGTCCCCGATGACGGTTCCGCCATGGCCGTACGTCGGCGGGGGGTTGCCCAGAAGGATGCCGGGAGCGCCGGTGTCAGGGTTGGTGTAGGTGCCCAGTTCGTGCAGGTATGGCTCGTAGAAGTTCCACTGGCCGCGTTCGATCGCTGCCCCCTGGACTGGCAAGGTGAGTGGCATGGCTACTCCATGGTCGTTGTGGAGGCGCGGCATGATCCTGCGAGGCGAAGCCACGCAGTTCGTCGTCACCCCCGGGGTCTCGGCAGCGTGACGGGCGAGGTGGGCGACTGGCGTTGCCGCGGCACTACCACTTGCCTCCCCGGCAACGGAGCCGGAGCGCCGGCGACTGGGGAAAGCTGCCAGTGCCGGCGCATGGCGGCCTCAGAGGAACAAGGAGGCCAGGCCCGCAATCAGCGGGAGGATGTTCGGCTCGACGCCCGGGGTGTCACTGTCGGCACCAGCGGGCATGGCTGCCGTCCGGTCGATGGGAGGGGTCTGCTGCGGCATCTGCAACACGGCAGACGTCGGCTGGACCTCGTCTCGGATGGTCTGCTCGTTCACTTGTTCTCCTTCCATCGTAGGCGTGCCGGTGGAAGGAAGAGGGGCCTGCCCCCTCCCTTCCGGATGGCGTGGCGACTACTCCGGGGCGTCGGCGACTGGGACGGACCGAAGTCGCCGACGCACGACGGTTCAGCTAGAAGAGGCTGCCGATGAGGTCGAGAAGCACGTTGTTCGCCTCGACGCCCGGAGTGTCACTGTCGGCACCGGCAGGAATGGCTGCCGTCCGGTCGATGGGAGGGGTCTGCTGCGGCATCTGCAACACGGCAGACGCCGGCTGGACCTCGTCTTGCATGATCTGCTCGTTCATCTCGTGCTCCTTTCACCTTCGCCCTGCCGACGGGGAGGTCCCCCGGCGGCACGTTTTCTTGAGGGCTGGCGGTGCCGGTGAGAGCGGCGCAGCCGCACGAGGGCGGTAGGTGCCGGGTCGGGCATTCCGACTACGGTGTCCGGGCCCCGATGGTCCGACTGCGATGTCCGGGCCCCGATGGTCCGAGACAGACCGCTGTCACTGCACCGGGTTGTCGTTGTCGCCCTCAGGTCTGCTTGGCCCAGATCATCGGGATGCCGCCAGGAAGCTGAGGGCCAGGTCGGTACGGGCCGCTTTCCATCCACGGGAGCGTGTCCCAGAGGTGGGTTGGCAACATGTCGGCCTCGGCGCCCGCGGTGGCGCCGAGCGCGCCCGCGGACATGGCTGCGTTGCGGTTGATCGGGGGTGCTTGCTGGGGCATCTGGAGCGTGGCCGGGCCGGTCACGTCGTCCAGGTTCTGGTCGATCATGGGTCTCCTCCCTTCGCCTCGCCGTCGTGTCACCGGGGAGCCCGCTGGCATGACGGCCTCGAATGGCGCCGGGCTAAGCGACGATCATGGGGGCGTCTGGTCCCCACGGGCGGTCCCAGTCATCCCACAGCCAAGGGAGGACGTCGGCCTCGACGCCCGGGGCATCACTTCCGGCTCCTTGTGGCCGGGCCGCGGTCCGGTTGATCGGGGGTGCTTGCTGGGGCATCTGGAGCGTGGCCGGGCCGGTCACGTCGTCCAGGTTCTGGTCGATCACGGGTGTACTCCTTCCACCTCGCCGTCGTGTCACCGGGAAGCCCGCTGGCATGACGGCCTCGTATGGCGCCGTCTGCGCTGGTTCCTGCTGCCCTGCCCGAGAGGGGTCGGGCACCGTCAGGGTCAAGGACGGACGGTCCGCCGTCGCCGGTGCGTCGAGCGCCTCAGAACCACTGACTCAGGTCGGGAATCGCGCCGACGAGCTGGCTGAGGGAGCTGCCGATCATCTGGTCGACGGTTCCACCCAGAGACCCGAAGAAGTCGAAGTCGAAATTCGCCCCGACCCCCGCCGTGACGCCGAGCGCGCCCGCGGAGGCGGCTGCGTTACGGAGGATCGGGGGTGCTTGCTGGGGCATCTGGAGGGTGGCCGGGCCGGTCATGTCTTCCACCAGGTTCTGGTCGATGGTCATGTCTTCTCCCTGTGCCTTCGTGATGCGAGCCGAGCGGTCTCCGCCTGCACCCGAGGGGCGGGCCGACGTACGCGGTTACCCACCGAAGGCTGGGTTGCCGTGCGTCACGTCGTGATCCCGTGGCGTTGGAGGTAGCACATCTGCCGAGCCGCTCCGGTCAGATTGCCGCAGCCGGAGCCGGAACCTTCCACGCCGCCCGCTGTGCGTTGAGCGGCTGGCGTCGTCCATTCCTCCCGGTACACGGGTGGGGCTTGGACCGGCAGAGTGATCCTGGGCTCGATGCCTGTCGTATCCATGAGTGACCTCCTCGTTCGATGCACGCTCAGGAGCCGATGAACTGGTGGACGGGAGCGAGACTGACGGGCTCGTCGCTGACGTCGAAGGTGTACAGGTAGGACACCCTCGCCCGGCGGTCGTCCTCGGGGTCGAAGAAGTGCAGCGTGACGTCCTGGCAGTCTGAACCGGGTCGGCAGAACGGGCTCTTGGCGACGGTGATGGTGTCCAGGGTGTAGAAGTTGCCGGTCGATCCCGGGACGTGCCGGGCGGACAGGATGCCGTCGCGGATCGAAGCGCTGATGGTGAACGCGTTGGTTCCGGCGGCGTTCAGCGCCCGGTCGGCAGAGCTCTGCCCGAGGTTGCGGAACTGCCAGTAGACCTTGTCGAGGAGCGCGCGGATGGTCGTCCTGAGATCGAGTTCCTTGACCGCGACATCGGGCGACTGCTCCTCGTGGATCGCCTTGACCGCCCTGACCACCTCATTGACGAGCGCAGCCTCGTTCCAGGTGGACAGACTGTCGCTTGCCCTGACCTTGACCACGGGCACTTCCTGCCCGGAGTACAGCCGGGTCGTTCGGCCCGTCAGCTCGCCGGGAATCGACACCCGCGAGACATAGTTCTGGTCGTCCGTAGGCTGGATCTGGCCCAAGATCGCGTCGCGGAAGATTCGGTACACGTGCGACACCGGGGGGTACATGAGCGTCTCAAGGACCTGGGAGAGGCGGTCTGGATCCTCCGCCGTCGTCTTTGCGGCCGTTGCTATTTGTTCGGGCGTCGCTTTCGGGCTGCGGACCAGCGGCTGGTGCCAGTCCATGCCGACCGGCGTCTCGGCCTCCAGCGCGTAGACCGCGGTGGCGTCCATCGTCAGCGTCCAGGTCAGCTTGTCCGACAGCCACGGCTTCTTCGACAGGAAGGCGTAGAGCTGCCGCGGGTCGTAGATGTTGGGCGGCCCTTCGGTCTCCTTGTCGCCCTTCTGCCCCGGTACTGCGGGCATCTGCTGGCGGAAGTAGTCCCGGCGGGCTTCAGTCTGGTAGTCGAACCCGATCGTGCCGATCGCGTAGACCAACTGGCGGCGCGAGCCCTCGCCGTTCCCCCCGCACTGGCAGCCTGACGGTGAGACCCCGCCGCACCCGCAATCCGACGAGGGGCGGACACCTTGCACCGGGGAGTGCCCCGCCGGCGCGGGACCCGAAGGGGCCGCAGAGGCCGGAGTGGAGGGAGCCTCACCTGCGGTGACGGTTCCTCCGGACGCGGTGACGGGTGCGGAAGAGATGTCCATGGCGTTGCTTCCCTCGTTCGGTTCGGGTGGTGTGGCGAGCTGCGAGGGTGCATCGGAGGCATCGGCCTCCGGCTGGGGCGAGGTGGGCTCCGCCTCCTGCGCGATGGTCTGCGCGGGTGGGCGGGCGGCCGGGCCGGCATCAGGGTTTCCGGCCTGCTCGCCTGTGATGTCGGCACTCTCACTGGGGTCTGCGTGCTGGGTGTCCATGGCACTGGCTCCCTCGTTCGGTACGGACTGGGGTATCCGGAGCGACGAGGGTCCGCCGGCGGCGTTGACCCCCGAACCGGAAGTGACGGCCCCGGCGTGCGGCGCTGTTGACCGCACGGGGCGAGGCGGGACCGGAGCTAGGTCAAGATCGATCACGGCGGGGCTCTGGTGCCTGATGAGGCCATGGGCGCCGGCGGCGTTCAGATTGCCGGCCAGGCGCCGGCGGCACTCGGGGGCTTCGCCGGGGGAACACGGGGGCCGCGTCGCGGTCTCGAGAATGGCGCTGCCCGCCGCGATCGGATCCGCATCGCGTCCTTGCCGGAGCTGAGCGGCAACCAGCAGCGCGGCCACACCGGAGACGGCGGGGGTGGCGAAGCTACTACCGGTAAGGGCCATTCGCCCGCCGCCGGGTGCCGCTCCCTCGATGTCCTGCCCCGGTGCCAGAATCCCGTTGGTGCTGTACGCGGCGCCCCAGTTGTTGCTGTCCAGCGGCTTGCCATCGGGCCCTGCCGCTCCCACGGCGAGCACGGACGGCGCCGCGGCGGGGGCCTGCAGGCAGTCGCACCCGTCGTTCCCGACGGCCGCGACGACCAGGACCCCGTTGTCGTCGCAGAGCCGCAGAGCCCGTTCCAGCATGTTCTCGGCGCGACCGTCATCCGTGCGCTCGCCACCGCTGATGTTGATGACGTGCGCGCCCTCTTGCACGGCCCGTTCTATGGCCCGCGCCAAGTCGAGCTGCGGAACCCGCCATTCCTGGGCGTCCCGGAACACCGGGAGGATGAGTCCCCGGCACCGTGGTGCGATGCCCTCCACAGCACTGCCGTGCTGGCCGAAGAGCAGGCTCGCCACATGGGTGCCGTGCAGCGACATCGGTCCCGGACCGGCCGGGTCCTGCACCAGGGTGTCGAGCCGTGTGAGATCGGCACCCGCGAAGCAGGGATGGGAGAGGTCCACCGGTCCGTCGAGAACGGCGATGCACACCTCGGTGTCGCCGAGGAGCTCCTGCTGTGGAGGGATGCCCTGCAGGACCGACCGGATGTGCATCTCAGCTCCTTCGCCTCTCTGTCGCGGCCGTCGTAGCCGACTCGGTACGAGGTTCCCCCGCGCCCGTTCCGAGGGCGTTCCCCACAGCGTTCGAGTGCGTTTCTCTGGCGTCGTTGGTTCATCCTTCATGCGTTCTTGCAGGCCAGAAGGGGTGCGCAGGTACCCGGCAAGGGTGCGCAGCAGGTGCGCTTGGCAGATGCCGGTTGCACAGTGGTGGATGTGTCGTGGAATGGCGCCCGCCTCGAACTTCTGAGGCCCTTCGAGCTCACCTACGCCAGTGACAGGATCTGCCTGCCCCTCGGGGCGCAGCGCCTGCTGGCGTACCTTGCCCTGCACGACGACGGTGCGCACCGGGGGGCGGCGGCCGAGCAGCTGTGGCCCGACTGCACTCCCTACCGGGCGGCCGCGAACCTGCGGTCGGCCCTGTGCCACGGCCGGCGCGTAGGCTCGGCTACTTTGATCGACAGTGTCGACCGGCGCCTTCTGCTGACACCGTCGATACGGGTCGATCTCCATGAGGTCTGGGCTTCAGCCCGTCAGGTCATTGCCGGCCACGGCCCGTTGCCCGTCGGCCGGGACGGCCTGATCGGCGACCTGAGCAGAGAGCTGCTGCCGGGCTGGGCCGAGGACTGGCTGGTCCTGGAGCGGGAGCGCTGGGATCAGACGCGTGTGTACGCCCTTGAGAGCCTCGCCCAGCAGTTCCAGAGTGCGGGCCACTACCTTCCCGCCCTGCAGGCCGCGCTTGCAGCCATGACGGTCGACCCCATCCGGGAGACGGCCCATCGCATCGTCATAGAGGTGCACATAGCCGAAGGCAACCTCGCCAGTGCCGTCAAGCGCTATCAGGACTACCGGGCGTTCCTGCACCGGGAGCTGAGGGTCGCACCGTCGCGGCAGATGACCCAGCTCGTCGAGGACTTGATGCCCACGTAGCTGCGCGACGAGGTCTTAGCTGTGCGACGAGGTCGCGGGCCGGGGGCGGTGGAAGCCCCCGGTGCATACTGCCGAAGGTGCACACAGGGCGTATCGGCGGTGCCTCAGGGCAGCCCCTGCCATTTGGAGCTGATCGGCTTGGGACCTGCGACCACGTCGTCAGCGATCCGGTAGGTCATGTACTCCGAGCCTCGGAAGAAGTACACGTTGCCGTCGACCCATGTGACCGCCCCCGTGAGGTCCGCCGGCCATATGCCCGGCCAGCCCTCGGTGATGGGGAGCGGGTACCCGGGGCCGACCGCCCCGTCCTCTCCGCTCTCGTCGATGTCGTAACGGCTGTACTGGGAGCCCCGGAAGAAGTAGATCTTCTTGCCGCCCGGCCACATCAAGCAGGCATCGATACCGTCCGGGAAGACGCCCCGCCAGCCGGCCGGCGCGGGCGCGTCGATCGCGAGCGGATATCCGGGGGCGACCGCGCTCGACGCCCTGTCGAAGCGCACGTACTCGGAGCCTCGGAAGAAGTAGACGTCCTTGGTGCTCGGCCACTCCACACAGGCGTCTACGCGGTCCGGAAAGACCCCGCTCCACTTGGAGGTGAGGGGCACCGGCCCCAGCTCGGCCTTGCTCAAGGCGATGTCGACCTGGAAGAGGTTCCCGGCGACGAACATATGCGCCTTGCCGTTCTTCACCAGGATGGGAGCCGTGATCACCTTTGCGGCGAGGTGCTCTGTGAAGTACTCGTGATTGTCCGCGTTGCGTATCGCGTCCGGGGGCTTCGTCGATGCGAGGTTACGCGCTCCCGCCTCGCCGTACGCCAGGTCGTCGGTGCTGCAGACAGCATGGCTGAGCTCGTGCACGACCGTGCCGAACTTTGAGTCCGTGCCGGTCGCGGCGGCTGACCAGAAGCCGGAGCAGAGCCAGATCTTCCGTGTGTTCTTGTATGTGTAGGCGTACCAGCCCGGTTGGCAGCCGGTGCCGGTGAGGTCGTAGGTGACGGTCTGTCCCGCGACGACCCCGCTGATGTCGACGTAGTGCTGCTGGACGGTCGCATAGCGCCCCGCGTCATGAGCGCCGAACCACTCCTTGGAGTGCGCATTCGCGACTCCGGCCACCCACATCAGCTGATGCATCGAACTCTCGGAGAACACACCTGCATTCTCGTGAGCTCGGAGAACCGCTTCCCTTTCCGCCAGAGTCCCCCCTATCAGCACTGGTGTGCGAGGAGCCAGCTTCGCCACTGCCAGGCTCGCACTCGGCGCCTGTGGCCCTCCCAGCTCCCGCCGTACCCTTTCCGCCACCGTAATACGGGGCTCGCCCTCACCGACGACCTCAAAGGTCACCGAAATCGGGTCGAGTTGAAATCCGTGGTGCTCTTCGCGTTGTCGCACGAGAGGCGCGCCCGGCTCCACCACGAAGGCGTCGAGGATCCGTGCGTCGAGCGTGACGGTGTACGTTCCTGGCGCCGTGATCGGATAGGCCGTCGTGAGATCGTCCGTTGCGGCCAGAGACTCGCCAGCCCTGATGAGCCGGTAGGAGGACTCCTCGGGTTCACCGCGCTTGACGCACCGCCCGTCATACGGAACTCGCTCCTCGTCGCGGCGCACGGTGAAGTAATGGAAGACCTCCCCGCTCTCGAAGGGGCTGTTCCAGTCCAGCAACCGATAATCGCGATCGCTGACGTTGGTCAGCTCGCAGGTGATCAGCACCGGCTCCGCCAGACGGTAACGTGGCTGCTCGGTCCGCAGGTAAATACGGAAGTCTTCGTTCATCGGGCTTCCTCAATTCGTGTCTTGACCCGCCCAGGGCTGAGGATCGGCTCTCCCCGCAACTCAGTCCCGTCCGGCGCGGGGCACCATGTGTCCACCCTCCTGAGCTTCCGCCTCACCCATCCCATGGGTGTTCTCCGGAACGTTCCCGCCGCGTTTCCCACTCGTCTGCCGGACATCTCGCGCCAACGTCCGCGGCGCGGCCACCGCCCCGTATCGGCTGCTGCATGGGCGCAGGCCGCGCGGACCGGGCGTCGGGTCAAACGTCGGCGGGGGTAGGGAGCTGCTGCGCCGGGCTAGGGGGCCTGTCCGATGGGTCGTGTGACCGACCCAGCATTCACATCGTTCCGGCCGGTATGGGGAGGCTCATGGGCCAGAGGGCATCATCATCGCGGAACGGTGTTGCAGAAGCTTGCCCCAGCTTGCCCCTATCACGAGCCACTCACGCCCTGCACACGCTTCGCCGGCTCATGGCAGGCGCATCAAGCGCCCGGGTTCGCGCCCTGCCTGGTGATGACCACTGGTGTCACTCTGGCGTCGACTTGGGCAGGTAGCCAGACATACGACCGCCGCCGGGTGGTTGTCCCCTGCCTGAGATGAGGGGCAGGCACCATGTCGGAACAGGCCAGAAACTTCACCGGAACGCATTACAGGCAACTTGTCACTCAAGGGCGGAAACTGATCGCGCAGTTCACGAAGGCCCGGTTCGCATGTATGCCGAAAGGCGTACGCCGGGCAGTGGCCAGGCGAGATGACCGGCGCCAGGCGCTGGAGCTCTATGGCCAGGATTTCAGGTCCGGGTCACACCGAGCCGGGCGGCCGCGGGCCGGGCGGCGGCGCCTGGCAATCATTGCGGTCGGTGTACTGGCAGGCGGGTTTGTACTGGTTCCCGCCGCACCGGCCTGGGCTGCGAGCAGCAGCTGCACGGTGAACGGCATGCTGGTCACGGGGACCACCATCAACGGCACGCCTGGCAATGACGTCATCACCTGCCGGGCCGGGGTCGGCGGAGAGACCGCGGTCAATACCGGGACCACGGTCAACGGTCTGGGCGGCATCGACACCATCACGGTCATCGGGACCAACGGCGCGGCCGGCGTCAACGGCGGGACGGGCAACTCCGGGACCATCGATGGCGGGGACGGAAACGACACCATCGCGGTGACCGGAGGGATCGGCGGCGCCAACCCCGGCGGCCCCAGCGGCCGCGCCGGCGTGGGTGGTGTCGGCAACGGCGGCACCATCAAAGGCGGGACCGGCGATGACAAGGTCCTCTCCACCGGCGGCGTCGGCGGCAGCGGCGTGACCACCGGCAACAGCCCTGGCACCGGCGGTCGGGGCAACAGCGGCACCATCACCGGCGACGAGGGAACAGATGCCCTCACCGCCATCGGTGGTGTCGGCGGAGTCTCCACCACGACCGGTGGGGGAGGCGGGCTCGGCAGCAGCGGGACCGTCAGCGGCGGCGCGGGCATTGACACCATCACCGCAGACGGAGGAGCCGGGGGCGCCACCACCGGCCCCACCAATGCCACCGGCGGCAGCGGCGGGCTCGGTAACGGCGGTACCGTCCACGGCGACGCCGGCAGCGACATCATCAAGGTGAATGGTGGTGACGGCAGCTCCCCCTTCGCCACCGTCGGTGTCGCCGGGGGCGGCGGCCGGGCCAACGCCGGTTCCGTCTTCGGTGACGCTGACAGCAACGCCATCACCGTGCTGGGTGGTGATGGCGGCAATTCCACCTTCACTGGAGGGACCGGCGGGGACGGCAACAGTGACGGCAAGATCACTGCCGAAGCGGGCATCGACACCATCATCGTGGGCGGCGGCAACGGTGGCGGCGCCAGCGCCGGGGGCTTTGGAGGGATCGGCAACACTCCAAAGGGCACGATCGACAGCGGTAACGGCGCCGACACCATCAAGGTCAGCGGAGGAAACGGCGGCCCGGCGACGACCAGCAGAGGCGGCAATGGCGGGGGCGCCAACAAAGGCTCCATCACCACCGACGGCAACGCCGACATCCTCATCGCGGTGACCGGCGGCAAGGGCGGCGACACCAACAGCCGGGCCCTGGCCAGCTTCGGCGGCAACGCCAACGCCGGCACCACCGCCCGCGCCGCCACAATCAACGGCGCCCGAGGAAACGACCAGATCACCACCACAGGCGGAGCCGGGGGAACCAACGCTGCCGGCGATGTCGGCAGCGGCGGGGCCGGCAACGGCTACGAGCTCGAAGGGCAATCCGGCGTCATCAACGGCGGGCCCGGCGACGACAAGATCAGCGTCAACGGCGGTCCCAGCCATGACACGGAGCGCGGTCACGGCAACGACGCCAACGGCACCATCGACGGCGGCACCGAAGCCGAAACCCTCGGTGACACCTGCACCATCACCCCCGACAACCACGGCACCAGAACCAACTGTGAGCTGTCATAACCGCAAAGTCAGGCACATGCCCTGAGGACAGTCCGGCAGGTCACGAGCGAAGCCAGAGGCGAACCGAACGTCCCGTCGCCCCGCCCCGCCGTCACGCCCGAGCCACCGCCGTCACCTCGGCAATCGTCCTCGTCGCCGCAGGCGGAGTCGTAGCCACCTGGATCACTCCCGTCGCCGTCGACGCCACCAGCCTCCAATTCACCGGAGACAAGGAACAGGCCGCGGCCCACCGAGCGATACGCCAAGCCTTCGGCGACCGCTACAAGATCAGCAACGTACAGCTGCAAGCAGGCGTCGACGACAGCCCCGACACCCTGCTCATCGCCCTCGACGACGGCTTCGCCGAACTCACCTGGCCCGACGCCTCACAACTCCACGTCAGCCTCGAAAGCTCCAGCAAGACCACCTCGTCCAGCTACCCCATCCCAGGCATCACCCAAAAGCCCGTCAGCGAGAAGGACGCGCTCCCCCTCGCACGCCGCTACGCCCAAGAGCACTACCCACGTGAGCTACGTGAGCTACGTGGATCCGAGCCGCGTGTCCACCCCGTAGGGGACCGAGCCGAGCTCGGATGGATCGTGAGCTGGCGGCGGCGCAACGGTGACGGCGCCCTGATGCCCATGCGCCTGGACGTTCAGATCAACACAGCCGGCCGAGTCTCCCAGCTCCTTGTCCGTACTGAGGAAGACCCACACGACCTGCCCGCGCTGACCATCGACAAGAAGACGGCCCAGCGCACAGCTCTCAAGGCCCTGCAACAGCCCAAGGGTCACAAAGTGCGCATCGCCGACAGCGAACTGCTGGCCGTCCAGCGCGCGGGCAGGTGGCGGGCTCAATGGCTGACCGGCTTTGAGACCGACGACAAGAACGTGGTACTCGATCCCGTCTACGTCGATGCGAACACCGGGAAGGTCGACCCCGCGCGAGCAGGAAAGAAAGACTCGAAAATCCGGAAGAAAACGGCGGCGGCAAAGTGGAGACGACACAGAACTGAACACTCACCGCCACCGGCCGCACGGCCTTCTCCACTAGCACGTGGAACATCCGACCAGCGTCCCGCAGGGCATCAAATGGCCGACTGCCCGGGCGACGGACACCTCGTACCGGGGCACCAGCCATTGCCGCGGTCCTTGGGCATTCGGGGCGGGGTCCGGACAGCGCCAACCGTCGTAAATATCCAGCTGAGGGGGATATCAGCGGCGGCCTACGGGTAAGGCTCCGCCGCTCTGGCCGCTCTGGCTTGAGCCTGACAGCGGTGAAAGGCGGTTGAGGGATCACATGCATGCGGCGATCGGAGATCGGGTCCGGATCAAGGGAAGACTCGTGGGGATGAAGGAGCACGTTGGCGAGATCATCGAGGTGCGCGGTTCTCAGGGCGAGCCGCCGTACCGAGTCAGGTTCGACGACGGACACGAGGCACTGATCTTCCCGGGGCCCGACTGCCTCATCGAGCAGCGCGTACCGGAGGACTACTGAGACTACGGAGGACCACGGAGGACTACGCAGGACTACTGACGTCGTAGTTCTCGTGCGGGGGGGGAGAGAGAGCGGCGGGCAACCACTTCCGCTGGGCCGAAGACTCCCCCGGCAGCGGGCAACAGCTCAGCCGCCAGGGAACGGTAAGCCGCGATGCACTACCGTCCCCCGCCATGGACAAGGACGAGATCACCCTGGTGCACCCGGGCTTCCCGAAGCCCAAGAAGGCGCGGCTGTGGGTGGACGGCGGATGGCTGCGGCGGGAGAGCATAACCGGGGCGGCCGGCACTCCGCGGCGGAGCGGCAAGGACTTCGGCTCGCCGGAGGAGGCCCGGGACGCCTTGGCAAAGGAGGTCAGGAAGCGGATGCACGACGGGTTCGTGCTGCTCCGCGACCCGGCCGAGGCGGCCTTCGGCGAACCGGTCCTGGTCTGCGCCGCGCCGAACCGCTGCTCGTCCGGGGCTCTTGACCTGCACCCTGAGGGGCACACCGTCGTGGTCGGCACCACGCTCAAGGATGCCTACGGCGCCGAGATCCACCTGATCGACGTCAGGACCGGAATCCGGCAGTTGGTCCACGCGGAACCGCCCGGCGCACGGCAGACGTTTCTCCACACCGTCCGCTTCGACGCCGGCGGACGGGGCGTGGTCTACGCCCTCAATGGGCACACCCGGCGCCTGGACCTCGACACGGGGACGTCGCGCACCCTCGCCTCCTACGAGGAGCATCAGAGCGCGGACTTCAATCCGTTCTGCGCGCAGCCCTCGTGGGACCGGGCCCGGCACCGGCTGCTGGTCTTCGATGCCGGGAACCGGGTCCGCGTGCTCGATGCCGACGCCGGGGAACCCCTGCTGGACCTCGACGTTGCAGGGCGCCCCCAATGCCGGGCCGGCGTCCTGTCCCCGTCCGGGCGCCTGCTGGCCCTCGCCTTCGGCGTGCCCGCCGACGACATCGAGGTCTGGGACGTCGACTCCGGCCGGCAGGTGCACCGCCACCGTTTCCCGTTCCCGTTCGACCGCGGTGCGGCCGGCTGCGGCGTGGACTCGCTCGGCTTCGATCCGACGGAGCGGTATCTGATCGCGAACGGAGGCTACGCCGAAGGCCCCTGCTCGATGGCGCTGGATACGGGCAAGCTCGAATGGGCCGTACCGGATCCCCATCGAACGGACCGGTGGGGGACGTGTTACGGATGGGCCCTCTCCCCCGACGGCTCCCGGCTCGCGGTCGGCGACCGCAGCAGGGTCTGCCTGCGCGACGCCGCCACCGGCGCCGAGGCCCCCGTCCAGCCGCCCTTCACGGGAACCGGGCGCACCCACCGCGTGGTGTTCTCGGACACCGGGAGCCTCCTCGCGTGCGGGGGCGACAGCGGCAGCATCGTCGTACTCCGGGCGGGCAGCGGCACCTGGACAACCGACCACGCGTGACATGGACGATGGCGTAGGCGAGGCAGCTCTTGCCCGTTCCCGGCATACCGGTGACCGGTCCCAAGCGGCTCACAGAAGGTGCTGGAGCCACTGGACGAGAAGGGTGACGATGCCACCGCCGGCCGTGTACGTCGCGCCGCGGACGAACTCCTGCCACCAGGGCTGAGCAGCCACCGGACGACGGCCGGTGCCCTGGCCTGCGCGGGTGTGGGGCGGGGTGGGCTGCTCGCTGGACGGGTCGGTCATGGCGGGTCCTCTCGGCTCGGGAGGCGGGCTTGTGGGCGTAGGTCAGGACCGGTCCGGGTTGTCGTAAAAAGGCGCCACCTGAAACCTATTGAGGGCCGGAGCGCGTGTCAGGGTTTGCGGGCTGGGCGAGGCGACCTGGCACTCGGGGCTATCGGACAGGGGATGCGGACGGGCATGGCGGGCAAACCGCACATGCCCACTCGTCCTCGCGTCCTCGCGTCCTCGCGTCCTCGCGTCCTCGCGTCCTCGCCCTGTCAGTGCCCGGCACTACGGTCCACGGCGTGAATCACGATCGACGACCGATACGCCTGCCCCACATGGACGCCGCTCCCGTTCTCCGCACCGACTTCACCGACCTCGCCGGCTGGGCTCGCCTGCTGCAGGCCCTGGAGATGCCCGTCACCTTCGAGGAGGGCTCGCAGGACGTCTGCGACTACGACCGGGCCATCTCGTATGTCACCCCGATCGACAAGGAGAAGTACCGGGGCCTGCTGCCCGAGACGGTGCTCGCCGCCGCCCCCGACACCGGCCACGACCTGCCGTACGACCACGTCTATCTGGCCGACGCGGAGACCTTCGCCTCCGACGATCTGCCGCTGCTCGGCATCGACATCCATGTGGACGACGCGGGCGATGAGCCCTGGCCGCGTGAGGAGCCGTTCCGCGTTCCGGCCCTGCACGTGGCCGGCGTCGAAGTCAACGACAGCATCGCCAACTTGTTCTTCCGCGAATTCCACGACTCCGACTGGTCGGACCTCGACGTGCATGTGGCGGGGCCAGGGACGGCCGTGTACGAGGAGTTCCGCCAGATGGATCAAGAGGACGAGGACGACGACTGACGGGGTGCGAGCCCGGCCACATGGAGACGGTCCCCCTCGATGGCCCGCCGCCCTCCAGGTGGCGGGCCATCCCCACACGCGATGACGTCATGTCTCGGGTTCTGGCACACATTTTGTGATCGGTGACGCTGCGTGGTGAACGGTCGTTGCGTCCGGCCATTGGCTGAGTGTCATGATCGGTCGTATGGGAGCTCTCTTCGGCTACTACGCCGCTGCGGATGACGAAGACGCCGTTCGGGCTGTGGTCCGCGAGGACGGCCAGCTGATGGGGACGGGGTATGACTCGTTCGTCGTGAAAGGCGTCGATCCGGTGGTCGAGCTGCTTCCGGCCGAGGTGCTGGTTACCGGGCGAACTGCCGATGCCGTCGAGGCGGATCCGCGACACGGGCATGTGATCGGGATGACGGGTGACGGAGAAGTCGTCACGCTGTCGCTTACTGATTCCTTTCGTGACTCCCTCGGCCGTTTCGACCGGAAGCAGCTGGGCGAAGTGGCCCGTGGTTGGTCTACGTCGAGCGTTTTCAGCGCTCAGTCGGATCTGAGTGGGCTCACGGGCTTCTTGGCGGATCTCGCTGCTCTTGCAGAGAGGGCACTCGTTCGCGGCCACCGGTTGTACTGCTGGATCAGTGTGTAAGGTCGTCGGCTCGGACCGCCGCGATGCGCGCAATGCGTCGACCTCATAAACCGACGCCTCACCCGCGGAACCACCACGAACTGGCGGTATGCCTGACCTCCGAGTGCGTCAGTCGAGCGCATGGGTCCGCTGACGCGGACCAGGAGAACCGACGCTCAGCCCGTTCTCATCGAGGGCGTTGAAAACGGTTGCCCGGCTCGCCTCGAAGACGAAACTCACGTCAACACTCGCCTGGACCGGATCCTCGCCACTACGGCCGTGCAGCCACACCGGCTCGTAGCCACCGATGCCGAAATCGAACATTGAGTCATCTTGGCAGAGCCGCCCTATGCCAGCTCGACGCAGCCCCAGTGCCAGCCGACCGCCCACTCCTCAAACACCCCGCCAGGACGAAACGCTCTTGCCACCGAATCTCTGACTCACGTCACCGGGACCTGTCTTCCCGATCAGGTCCTGGCGGGCCGGGCCCGGACCTGTAGGCTCCGCGCCCGTGGCCGACATACGACAGACAACCATCGCCTTCAGCGGAATCCTGACGCGGGAGGAGTTCGACGAGGCCGTCGCAGCGATCGGATGGTTCCGGCGCCTGCGGTGGCTCATCGTCGTGGCTGCGGTCCTGATGGCGGCGCTGAGCCTGAGGCCCTTCGCTCACGGCGGCCCGGTCAACTCCGGCCTGCTGATGCTCGCTCTGGTCTACGGTGTGCTCGGCCTGTTCCTGCCGCCGCTGCTCGCCGGCCGCATGTTCCGCAAGGACCAGGCCACTGGGGAGAAACAGGCCGTCGTCGACGATGCCGGCTTCGTCGTCTCCCGCGGCTCCGAGGAGCTCATACGGCTGCCGTGGCGCACCATGTACCGCTCCTATGAGACGGAGCGGGTCTACGTCGTGACCGGCCGCCTCGGCTTGAAGACCAGCCTGCTGATCGTGCCCAAGCGGCTGCTCACCGGGCCCGGCGAGACCGAGCTGATGGGCGCCCTGCTGGAGAACCGGGTCCGCCGCTCCACGAGCCGCAGGACACAAGGCCGCTAGTGACCTGAGTCAGACAGCGTTCAATTGAGTGCTGATCCGGCTCAGTTCAGCTGACCGGCTGTTGTCCGGTGCGAGGGCGGTTGGTGGCGACGCGGCAGGAGCCGGTGCCGGTGCCGGTCTCGGATGTTGCCGCTGCAGGGACGCCGGGCGCACAAGGGGAGATGCCACGGTCAACGGGCCACGGCAAACAGGCTGATGAAGAAGGGGGCCATGGAGAGCAGCAGAATCGCCCCCGCTGCAGCCGCCACGATGAGGACGGCTTTCATCGCGTTCTCTGCGGCCCGATGGTCGCGGGCGGGTCGCATGGGAGCCTGAGGCTCACCCTGGTGTTCAGTCACAGAGTCCATGGTGCTGATCGCGATGGTGGCAGGCCATCCGTAGAGGTACTCAGGTGCGCCAGTTGCCTCCGCGTCGTATCAGGGCCAGGGCATGAAGTTGCACCGGGAGGAGCACTGCCTGGCGCTGGCCGAGACCGGCTGGGAGTGCATCACGGGGCCGACGGCCGTCAGGACGGCGCGGAGCGCCATACCCTTCACAGGTCCTGCGGGTGCCATTCGAAGAGCAGGATGGTGGCGTCGTCCCGCAGGTCGTTGCGCTGGTAGTCGAGGATGGCGTGGATGAGCAGCCGCAGCACCTCGGCCGGGCGCTGGCCGACGGCGGAGGCGCGGATGATGAAGTCCGTGAACCGGTCGAGGCCGAACTCAACGCCGTCCGCGTCGCGCGCGTCGACCACACCGTCGGTGTAGAGCAGGACGCGGTCGCCCGGTTCGAGTGTGGTCTCGTGGACCTGCCGGACGGCTTCGCCGAGTTCCAGGTGCAGGCCGATCGGCGGCTGCGGGGGGCTGTCCAGCGCCCCGTCGAGGACCCGCTCGGCACGGATCAGCAGCGGTGGCGGGTGACCGCAGTTGATCCAGCGCAACTCCCCCGTGTTGGCGTCGAGCCGGCACACCACACCAGTGCAGAAGTGGTCGGGCAGCCACTGGGCGAACGCGCGGTCGACGTTGCCGACGAGGTCGGGCAGGTCGGCGCCGCTGCGGCGGGCGTTCCGCGCGCCGGCCATGGCCACCGAGGTGGTCAGGCCGGAGGCCAGATCGTGGCCCATGGCGTCGAGGATCATGGTGTGCAGCACGTTCTTGACCACCGCGTGGTCGAAGGCGTCGCCGCCGACGTCGTACGCCGGCTCCAGCACCGCGGTCGAGACGCACTGCTTGCTGCCGATGGTGCGGGGCGGCAGGAAAGCCCGCAGCATCTCGGCGGGCAGCTGCATGGTCGCGGTGCGGGTGCGAGCGACGATCCAGTCGCTGTAGGTGCGCTTGGAGGTGACGACCATCGCGAGCAGATCGGCCAGCATCCGGCTGCGGCGCATCCGCGGCCCGTCCAGTGTGGCGGTCCGCACCGCCAGCACCCCCAGCCGCTCCGCGCCGTCGACCAGCGGCACCCACACGACCAGGCCGTTGCCGTTGTCCGTCACCCGCGGGGAGACCGTGCGGTACGCCCAGCCGGCCTGCGAGGCGTCCACCGGCAGCGTTTCCAGGGACTCGTCGAGCGGGACGAGTATCCATTGCTGCAGGTCGACGAGGTAGATCAGCGCTGTGTCCAGGCCGAGGGCCGAGGCGCACCGGTTCGCCAGTGCGGACAAATCCACCGGGAGGACGACCTGCGCCTCGGTGATCAGCTCTTCCAGCAGACGCTCGTCGATGGCGGCGCCGGAATCGCCGGGCGCCTGCGATGGGTCCGGCACGGGATCACCCCTTCCGCACCCAGTCTCACACCGATCACGGCGCCCCTCACCTCAGCCCGAGCACAGCGCCTCTCACCTCAGCGGCGCCCGCTGAGCCAGGCCACGCCGCGTCGACGACCTGGAGGGCCAATGACACTGGCGGCGCGCGGCGCGGCGAGCGTTAACCGCTACACCGCTACGCCGCTACGCCGCTACGCCGCTTTCCGCTTCTGCCCACTCTGCCTGGAGCCAGCGCATCGCCAGCGCGCATCCTGCCTGGAGCCAGCGCCTCGCCAGTGCGTATCGCCAGCGCGCATCGGGCCCCCTCGCGTGGCCTCGTTTTTCCAGTGTGCGCCGACCGCAGAAGTCCGCAACTGCGTAGCCGATATCTAGGGGTATCTAGGGGTACCCAGGCATGTTCGGCCAGGTCAGGGCGATGGCGGCCCGGCCGACGGTCCGGCGGGTGCCGAGCCGTTCACGGTACGGGCGTGCAGGGCCGCGAAGTGGTCGAGGAACAGGCCGTGAACGAACATATAGCCGCCGCCGACCCGGCGGAGCAGGATGCGGTCGCTCGCGTACTGCAGGAACCGCACCCACCTCAGCGGGATGCGGCCCCGTAGCGCCAGCATCATCCGCAGGGTGTAGTGGTGCAGCCAGGCACGTCCTCCGGTGTGCAACGCCGTCAGAACGAACACGGAAGTGCCGCACGTCAGCCCGTCGATCACGCCGAACAGCAACGTCATCCGTGCCCCGAACGCCACTCCGGCCAGGATGCCGACGGCCGTTCCTCCGGGCAGACCGACGGCGACGGCGTTCATCAGGGAGCGGCGCATTCCTTCGTTCGGACTGATGCGGGCATCGCGAAGCTGCGGCGACACCCCACCGACCATCACGTAGAAGGTGATCGGCAAGGCCATGAAGAAGGCCCCGAAGACCACGGTGGTGGTCAGGCCCCACACATGCATGATGGTCCCGACGATGGTCGAGAGCGCAACGCCCCAGGGCAGGGCCGAGCGCAGTTGCCGGCCGGCTTTCTGCCGCAGGGAGTGCATCGACCAGGAGATGGTCTCGGCTGGACGGATCGCACTGTCGAACGCGAAGACGCAGACCAGCGCCCCGATCGCCGCACCCGTGAGCCAGCCCGTCGACATGCCCGCCACATGGACGTCGTTCCCCAAGCCGAAGAGCCTGGCGCCGAGGGCGTTGGCGTGGTCGATCGCGTACCCGCTCGCCAGAGCCATCGCCACCCCGAGGAGAAGAGGGGATAAGCATGCCGTGATGACCCTCAGCAGCGGATTCGACAACCACCCAGGCTGCATCCACTCCACGTGGAACACCGTCTGGTCGTCCCGGCTCATCTGATGCGCGAGCTCACCGAGCCAGCGGACGACGCGTTCGTCGTCGTAGGTACGGCCGGTCGGCCTGCGGCGCAGCGTGTGCTGGATATAGCTGTCGATCAGGTGTGAACGTCGGTCCGCGACCCGGCCTTCGGCCTGCAGTTCCTCTGCGGACAAGCCCCGATAGACCAGGGAGGCCACATTCAGCAGCAGCGGAGAGGACAGCAGTGACAGCAGCTGGTCGTCATGCTCAATAGCCGTGTGTAACCCTGCGAGCTGGGCTCCGGCGCCGGCGAGGTGGTTGCGCACCTGGTTTTGCGTCAGATCACGAATCAGGACCGCCCGGTTCAGGCGGAGCCGCGAGCCGATGGCGTCGTAGTCCGCGACCCGTGAGCAGACGACGATTTGCAGTGGGCCGTTCGCGCCGAGGAATTCATTGATCGCCTTGACGCAGCCATCGCGGCGGTCGGCTCTGACCTCGTCGAGACCGTCCAGAAGGGGCAGGATCATCTCGTCGTGAAGCCACTGCCGGGCCAGTTTTCGCGGAACGGTGTACCGGCTATGCAGCTCGTCCTCAAGCCATTGGTCCAGCGGACTTTCGGACTTCCCCCAGGAAGAGAGTTTGAAGACGACGGGCATCGGCTGTTCGCGATCAGTCTGCGCCCGCTGAAGCAACTCCTCGGCTATCTCAAGCAATAACGTCGTCTTGCCGGACCCGGGCATGCCAAGGATCAGCAGGGAGCCTCCGGACTGGTCGAAGACATCGATGGCGGATGTTCCCGGCGGAAGTGCACGCGGCCGGTGCGGATCGTCGTACACCACGACGTCCCACGGGAGCTGGACCGCGTCCGAGCGGGCCTCCAGCCCCAGCTCAAGCCTCGTCACCACCTCCAGCGACTGGTTCAGGACCCCGTCGATCCAAAAGTCCCGCTGGCGCTGGAGCATCAGTCTCCGGTGCTGCTCCTGAACCGGAGCATCGGGTGCGGGATCATCCTTCGGCTGGATCCATTCCTGCCACACCACGACCCCGACACACAGCACAAACGTGATGCCGAAGGTGGCCAAGGAGAGCGCGGAGTTCTTCACCAGCCAGTCCGGCAGATGATCGGGAACAAGCTCGGTGGCAAGCCCCAAGCAGACGCTGGCGCAAGCCAGCGCAATCGCAGCTACCACTCTCGTCCTGCGCGTCGCCACGACAGGCCTACCAGGCGTCCGGCATATCGAAGATCCCCCCGAAGGTACGGTGCCGGGGAGCGGATAGGCATGAGTGCCTTCCGACGCCGCCGCGCCAACTTCTACACTTGTATCTCCCGCACTTAAGAGCGTCAATTCCCCAAAGGTGTGACGCAATGGCCATTCGGCTCGATCCGTTTAGCCCGTGCACGGCGATCCCCACGCCACCCGCTCCCGCCATCGGTGAGCTGTGTCGGAAGCTCGACCGGGACAACGCGTGCATCCTGCCCGGCAAATGGGCGCAGTCGCTGCTGTTGTCCCGGAATCCCCGCTCGCTCGCGGACTGGGACGCGTTCCAGCAGAGCTGGTCCCGAATGCCGCTCGACGGCTTCATGAACGATGGCGGCCGTTACCGGCGCCGCCGATTCTCAACACTGCGCGCATGCGCCTCCAGTGACACGTTCTATATCAATCCGCCCCAGCCCCACCATCAGCATCTCCAGCACAACTGGTTAAACGGCGGAATCCCCCGTTACTTCGCTCCGGTCCTCGACGAGATCTTGTACAGCCAGACGATGAACAGCCTGTTGGAGCTGGGAGCCGAGGTGTTCGGCCAGCTGTCCCCCGACGACGACTGGCATGTCGAGGTCCACCAGTTCCGCATCACGGCGGAGGGCACGGCGAGCGCCCCACCGACCCCGGAGGGCCGGCACCGTGACGGGGTCAGCTTCGTGATGATGGTCCTGGTGCGGCGGGAGAACGTCAGCGGCGGAACGACGATCCTGTACGACCTGGACGATCAACGCCAGGCCGAGGTGACACTGGGAGACCCGATGGATCTGGTGCTCGTCAACGACGAGCGTGTCCGGCACGAAGTCACCCCGCTGGTCCAGGCCGACCCGCACCGGCCCGGCCTGCGGGACGTGCTGGTAGTGACGTTCAGCTCCGGATGGCGATCTGCTCCAACTGCGGTGCGGCCACCCGGATGTGGGCCTCGGTGTACGGGGCGTATTTCTCCTGGCCGGATCCCGTAGCCGTGTAGCGCTGTGCCCCTGGCCGCTGGTCTCAGCAGGGCGTCCACTCACCCTGGCGGACTGGCGGACTGGCGGACTGGCGGACTGGCGGCCGCCCCGATGTCGAAGATCGTGCCGTCCTGGAGTCCTTAGGAGAGCGCCGATGTTCGGTCAGTGTGAGGGTCGGCAGCGGCGTACGTAGTAGGCGTAGGTCAGGGCCAGGACCAGGGGGCCCCACAACATGCCTGGGGAGATGCAGACCTTCGCCAGGATCTCCCACCAGATGTTGGAGAACCCGAGTCCGTCGAAGCCGGGGACGTGGAGCCAGTGCAGCAGCGTGGGCGCCCAGAAGGCAGTCGCGCCGAGGCCGCCGAGCGCGGCGGGGACGATGGCTGCGAAGGGCGGAATGCGCTTCCCTCCGATGACCGGCAGCCAGCGGGGCGCCGCCTCGCCCCAGCCCCGCACCAGGCCGAAGGAGAGCAGCGCCAACGCCTCCGAGACGATGCTGAGTCCGAACACGTAGGGGATGGCCCACCACACCCACTCCGGTGCGTTTGGATCGATCAGCCCCATGTTGAAGTCGAAGGCGTAGGGCAGGCGCCATAGGCACTGTGGCAGCAGCAGAAGCGGGATCGCGTGCGCGGTGAGGTCCGCCCATCTCGGGACGGGACGCTCCGTGCCCGTGCCTTGTGGAAACGTCGCACAGGGCCGGGGGGTGATCGTCGTCATGCCCGTAAGTCTTCGCGATCTCCGGTGAATGGTCGTCGGCCTACGGCAGGCTTCCCCTCCCCCGCAAGGGGGAACGCACGTCAGCCTGCGGAATGGTCGGCCCTCAAACGTTCCGGGCCGTGAAGTCGCACTCCCCCGCTCACCTCTGTGTCCGCGGCCGTGATGCCCGCCGATGAGAAGGAGGCGAGGCTTGCATGCGCACCGTCCGGAAGTACGTTCAACGCAACCACAGGAGTCTTCCCTTGCCCGACTACCCCCGCCCCCACCTCCACTCCCACCCCCACCTCCACTCCCACCTCGACCTCGTCCCGCTCGATCACGTCTCGGTCGCCGAGGCCGTCGCGTGGCATCAGGTCGTCGTCGCCTCGATGGCCCACGACCTGCCCGGAGTACCGCCGCCCGCCCCCGGACAGATCCACGCCCAGCTCACCAAGCCCGCTCTGGACAGCCACCGGTTGATCTGGCTGGCCACCGGGGCGGACGGCGTCCCGGTCGGAGTCGCGGGGCTGCGGCTGTTCACCTCGCCGGGCAGAGATCATCTGGCCGAACTGGAACTTCACGTCGACCCCGCACACCGGCGTCTGGGAACCGGCTCCCGCCTGCTGTCGGCTGCCGTGGCAGCCTGCCGCACCGAGAACCGGCGCAGCCTGGTCGTCGAAGCTCCGGCCGACAGTCCGGGTGAGGCCTTCTGTACGCGGTGGAGTTTCCGCCGGGCCCTGACCCTGGATCACCTGATCCTGCGCCTTGACCAGGCGAACGAGGCCTGCGTTCTGCGGGCCGACGGTGCCGAGCACGGTGCCGAGAACGCCGGCTACCGGCTGACCGGATGGACCGGAACGGTTCCCGACGGCCTCGCCGACGCGTTCGCCACGGCCAAGAACGCGATGAACGACATGCCCCTCGGAGACCTGGACTACGGCAGCGTGCCGTGGGACGCCGACCGCGTCCGCGCCATGGCCACGGTGATCGCTGACCGCGGAGACACACTGCTGACCGTCGCCGCCGTCCACGATGACGGCACCATGGCCGGATACACCGAGATAGTCCTGCCCCACGGCGCGCCGCCGCGCGCCCAGCAGTACGACACGGCGGTCGTGCCCGCGCACCGTGGGCACGGCCTTGGGCTGTGGGTCAAAGCCGCCATGGTGCGCCGACTGCGCGCCGAACACCCGGGCGTGGTCGAGATCGAGACGGACAACGCCGACGACAACGTCCATATGCTGGCGGTCAACCACGCGCTGGGCTTCCGCTCCTACCGGCGCACACGCCAATTCCAGCTCACCGTGCCCGCAGCCTGACCCGCAACCTGACGCGCAACCTCATCCTCCGCACAGAATCGACAGTCCATGCGCAAGCTGACGTATTACATCGCCGCCACCCTCGACGGCCACATCGCCGGCCCTGACGGCGGAGACCCCACCGGTCCGAACGGGTTCTGGCCCATACCGGAGGACTACATCCAGCACCTCATGGCCGAGTACCCGGAGACGCTGCCCGTCCAGGCCCGGCAGGCACTGTCCGTCACGGCGGAGGGCACGCACTTCGACACCGTGCTCGAGGGGCGGCGCAGCTACGAGATCGGTCTTGCGGCCGGCATCAGCGACGCCTACCCCCACCTGCGTCACCTGGTGTTTTCCCGGACCCTGACCGAGAGCCCGGACCCGGCCGTCGAATTGGTCGCCGACGACCCGGTGGCGACCGTACGCGAGCTCAAGCAGCAGGAGGGCAAGGGCATCTGGCTGCTCGGCGGCGCCGAGCTTGCGGGCTCCCTGTACGCCGAGATCGACACGCTGATTCTCAAGGTCGGCCCGCTGACCATCGGCGACGGGATCCCGCTGTTCTCCCGCAAGGCCGTCTTCGACCCGCGCACCTGGACACTCGCAGACCACACCGTTCTCAAGAGCGGCGCGATGTTCCTCACCTACACGCGCGTCAGCAGCTGACGCTCCGGGCGGGGCGGTGCGGTGCTTGTGGAGGCCGGGCGCGGGCGCGCTCAGAGGGCCAGAGGGCCAGAGGGCCACGCAGGCGCCGCCATGGCTAAAGCAAGACCACTCGCTCCCTGCCGCGCGCAACGCGTAGTGCACCGGGGTGAGGCAAAACCCGGCCGTACCTCAGGATGGTCGGCCTGGCCAAGAAGAACACGGAAAGAGGAGATTGACGAAGTGCGTGTGCTGTTGTCGACGTATGGGTCGCGTGGGGATGTCGAACCGCTGGTGGGGCTCGCGGTGCGGTTGCGGGAACTCGGCGCGGAGGTGCGGGTGTGCGCGCCGCCGGACGAGGACTTCGCGGAGCGGCTGGCCGGGGTCGGCGTGTCCATGGTGGGCGTCGGGCAGTCGGCACGCGCGCTGACGACTGCGGCGCCACCGCCGTCGAAGGCCAATCTGCCGCAGCGCGCGGCCGAATTGATTGCCAGTCAGTTCCAGGTGATACCCGCGGCGGCCGAGGGGTGCGACGTGCTGGTGGCGACGGGCGCGATGCCGGCCATCGCCGGTGCGCGGTCGGTGGCCGAGAAGCTGGGCATCGGCTACGTATCCGCGATCTTCCAGCAGCTGACCCTGCCCTCGCCGCAGCGCCCGCCGCTGGCGTACCCGGGGCGGCCGTTCCCGCCGGAGGTGACCGACAACCGGGCACTGTGGGACCTGGACGCCCAGAGCATCAATGCGCTGTTCGGTGAGGCGCTCAACACCAACCGGGCGTCGATCGGCCTGCCCCCGGTGGACAACGTCCGCGACTACGCCTTCGGTGACCGGCCGTGGCTGGCGACGGACCCGGTGCTGGACCCGTGGCTGGAGACGCCGGACCTCGACGTCGTACAGACCGGCGCGTGGGTGCTGCCCGATGAGCGGCCGCTCCCAGCGGAGCTGGTGGCCTTCCTGGATGCCGGCGCGCCGCCCGTGTACGTGGGCTTCGGCAGCATGGCCGTGCGCGGAGGGGAGGATGCGGCCCGGGTGGCCATCGAGGCGGTTCGCGCGAACGGCCGCCGGATACTCGTCGGGCGTGGCTGGGCGGATCTGGGCCTCATCGACGACCGGAACGACTGCTTCGCCGTCGGCGAGGTCAACCACCAGCAGTTGTTCGGACGGGTGGCTGCCGTCGTGCACCACGGTGGCGCGGGTACGACGACGACGGCCGCTGGGGCCGGCGCTCCCCAGGTGGTGGTGCCCCAGTTGGCGGACCAGCCGTACTGGGCCGGCCGGGTGGCCGAGCTGGGCATCGGCGTAGCCCACGACGGTCCGGTGCCGACCGTCGAGTCTCTGTCGGGCGCGCTCAAGACGGCCCTGGCCCCCGAAACCGGCGCCCGGGCGAAGGCCGTGGCCGACACGGTCCGCACCGACGGGGCGATGGTGGCCGCGAAGCTGCTGCTCGACGCCGTCAGCAGCTGAGAAAGGGCGAGACGAGTCCGCGAGCACCACGCGGACTCGTCCTGCCAGCGAGGCCGCACCCGGGCAGCTACCGAAGTTGTCATCGTGATGTCGGGTCGGTCGCCCCTCCTTATCCTGGCCGCATGACTGAGACGCACGCCTATGACGTAGTGATCGAATGGACCGGCAACCTCGGCTCAGGAACAGATAGTTACCGCTCCTTCAGCCGTGCTCATGAAGTCTTGGCGACGGGGAAGACCCCCATCGCTGCCTCCTCCGATCCGGCCTTTCGCGGCGACCCGGCCCGCTGGAACCCCGAGGAACTGCTTGTGGCCTCCGTCGCTCAGTGCCACATGCTCTGGTACCTCCACCTGTGTGCTGTTGGCGGAGTGACCGTCGTCGACTACGAAGACCGGGCTCACGGGGTCATGACCATGGACGCAAGCGGCGGCGGGGGCCAGATAACCGAGGTCGTGCTTCGTCCCGAGGTGACCGTCGCCGATGCCTCGATGACGGACAAGGCTCGCGCACTGCACGACGAAGTCCACTCGGTGTGCTTCATCGCTCGCTCAGTGAACTTCCCCATCCGCCATGAACCACTGATCCGTGCTCAGTAAGGGGCGAGCTGCTGAGCTACTGAGCTACTGAGCTCTCAAGCGTCGTGTCAGCACACCGATCTACCTGTCGGGTTGTGGAGTCCGTTCGCGGCGCGGCATCCGTCGATGAGGTCGCGTGGCATTCCTAGATGTACTGACCGGAGACGTTGATTGAGAGCAGGGCGTTCCGCTCGGCAGTCACGAGGCCGGGGTTGAGTGTCTTTCAACCAGGTCTCTGGCGAGCTGACTGATGCGTTCGCGGGCTGTCTCTGGGGTGAGTATCTCGATGTGGTCGCCGAACTGGAGGAGCTGACGCACTGACTCGATGTCGGGGTAGCGGACGACGACGGTGCACCAGCCGTTTTCCGCGTCGGAGACGTCGTGGATGCGGTTGCCGAGGATGCGCCGCGCCAGGTCGAGTCCGTTTTCTGGCAGGCGGACGGTCACGCTCACGCGACCTTGCCCCTCGGTGCGTTCCTTCAACGCGGCCCATCTGGTGCGGAGGGTTTCGCCTGGTCGGAGAGCAGCTGGCGCGTCGAGTTGTTCGTAGGACGAGAGTCGTTCCAGAGCGAACAGCCGACCGTTCCCCTGGTCATCGGCGATGAGATACCAGCGACCGGATTTCGCGACGATCCCGTACGGGTCGACCACCCGCGTTGAGGCCTGACTCTCGGCGCTGCGCCGGTATTGGATTCGCAGCCGGCGGCGGTGTCGCAGTGCCGAGGCCAGATCCGATACGTCGACCGCTGCCTCTGAGTCAGCAAACCACGCGGTGCTGTCTACCAGCACCAGGTCCGCCAGTTGCAGCAGGCTCGGCGACCCAGGTGCTGCAGCCTGCCGAGCGGCGATCTTGCGCGCGGCCGACTCCCACACCGCAGACAGGCCCATACGCTCAAGTTGCGCACTGTCCAAACCGGCTACGGAGAGTGCCTCCAGCTCTGATGGTTCCAGATGCGATGCGTTGAGCCGTGCACTGGGGAGCAAGACGATCCCGCCGTTCCGCCCGCGTTCGGCATAGACAGGCACACCTGCTGTCGAGAGCGCCTCGACATCCCGCAGCACGGTCCGCCGAGACACTTCCAGACGCCCGGCGAGCTCGGTGGTGGTGATGCGCTGACGGGTCTGCAGGAGCAGCAAGAGATGCAACAGCCTCGAAGCCTTCATACTGACCAGCCTTTGCGGAAAAGGTGACAGGTTCTGTCGCGATGCGGCGGTCAACTGGAGCAGTACCGAGAATTCAACGATCTGAGGAGCGCACTATGCCCGCACCCAACCTGTTCCTGATCGGCGTCCGCGACGCCGAGACCGCTACTGCCTTCTACAGCGACCTGTTCGAGATCGAACCGACCTTCATCAGTCCCCACTACGTAGCTTTCGAGGTTGCCCCCGGCGTCCTGTTCGCGCTGTGGACGGGCTACAGCGAGCATGCGGTCCCGAGCACCCCTCGAACGAGCGAAGTCGGACTGATGGTCCCAGGAGGAGCGACCGCGATTGACGAGATCTTCACGAGCTGGGTCTCGAAGGGAGTCCATGTCGCGGAGGAGCCACACGACGCTGTCTTCGGTCGCACGTTCGTCATCACGGACCCCGACGGCAACCTCATCCGGGTCTCCCCGGTGGACTGATCTTCACGCCCCCTGCCCACACTTCTAGTAGTTGTCGAAGGGCCGGCCCGCACACGATGGTCGGCCCTTCAGGCTGTCCAGGAGCTCAAACATGTCACATCCGAACGCCGTCCTCACCCCGCGCCACCGTCTGAAAGTCGCTCGACTCGTCGTTGACGACGGCTGGCCGATCAGCGAAGTCGCGGCCCGATTCCAGGTGTCCTGGCCAACCGTAAAGCGCTGGGTCGATCGCTACCTTGCAGACGAGTCCATGCAGGACCGATCCTCACGACCCCGGAGATCACCCACCAAAACACCCAAGACCGTGACGAAGCGGTGCGTCAGCCTGCGACTGCGCCTGCGAGAAGGGCCGGTCCAGCTCGCCGCGAGACTCGACATCGCCCCGTCGACAGTGCACCGAATCCTGCGATCGGTCCGACTGAACCGACTCGCCTACGTCGATCGAGCGACAGGTGAACCCGTCCGCCGGTACGAGCACGACCACCCGGGATCGCTCGTGCACGTGGACGTGAAGAAGCTCGGGAACATCCCCGATGGAGGCGGTTGGCGGTACGTCGGTCGCCGCCAAGGCGAGAAGCACCGCGTCGCGACACCGGGCAAGTCACGCAACGCCTACGGCGGCCCGAAGCTCGGATACGCGTTCGTGCACACCGTCATCGACGACCACTCCCGCGTCGCCTACACCGAGGTCCACGATGGCGAGACGGCCGTGACCGCAGTCGGCGTGCTGCATCGCGCGGTGGAGTGGTTCGCCGAGCGCGGCGTCACCATCGAGAGGATTCTCTCCGACAACGGCGGCGCCTACCGGTCCTACCTGTGGCGCGACACGTGCGACACCCTCTCGATCACACCGAAGTACACGCGCCCTTACCGTCCGCAGACCAACCGCAAGGTCGAACGCTTCCACCGCACCATGGCCGACGGCTGGGCCTACGCCCGCTGCTACACCAGCGAGCAACAACGCCGAGACGCTCTGCCACCGTGGCTGCACCAGTACAACCAGCACCGTCCGCACAGCGCTTGCGGCAACCAGCCCCCGTTCTCACGGTTGATCAACCTCCCCGACCAGTACACCAGATGGCATCGCTGCGGTCGTCGCTCGGGTGGGCCTGACGAGGCAGCGTGGCGTAGATGGCTCCGTGGTGAACGGCGGTGATAGCGGCCAGCCCGGGCATCTCGGCAGCGATCTGCGCGCGCAGCCGGGCTGTCTCCTCTGCCTCGGCTGCGGTCTCCTCTGCCTCGGCTGCGCTCTCCTCTGCCTCGGCCGCGGCCTCCTCTGCCTCGGCTGCGGCCTGCAGCTCGTCAGGTTCCGGGTGCAGCAAATGTCTGCGGGAGCCGGCGTTCGGAGCCGCAGCGGCCTGATCGACCACGTGGGGAGCGGCGGCTGCGACGCGGGACTGTGCGGCGCCAGCTGCGTAGACGGCGGCGCGGCCGGTTGGGGCCGTGTCCTCGGCGTGCTGCGGGGTGGGGGTGGCCAGCCCGTCGGTGGTCCGCTGGGCAAGGAGATGCTCGGCGGCGCGGCGGCGAGCTTCCCGCCCGGCGGCCTCGGCCGCCTTCTCGGCTGCTTCGGCAGTGGGATGCAGGTGACGGCGCCGCATCTGCGCCGCATGGGCGCTGCGGGCTCCGGATGCTGCTCTCCGCACTGGCGGCGACGGCGGCGGTGACGTCGGGATCGTCCGGTTCACCGCATCCGGCGGCGGCCACGGTGACGGCCCGGCCGATCAGCTTTTCGGTCTCGTGCAGTTCGCGGCACACGCCGCACAGGCCTGCCGCCTCCGGTTTGCCGCACTCGGTGCACGGCAGCGTACGGCGGGCCTGCTCGGCCGCTTCGGCATCGGCCCGTGCCCGTTCCGCAGCGGCGGCAGCCTCGGCCTGGGCTGCGGCGACCTGCTCACGTCGCTCCTCGGCCTGCGCGATGTCGGAGGCCACGGCTGTGCGCAGCTGGTCTTCGTACGCCGCGCGCTGCTCGGCCGGGGGCGTGTCGGCAGGCAGGCTGCGCCGGACTTCGTCGGCGACGCGTCGGCGGCGGCCGCGGAGGTCGAGGACCCGGTCCTCGCAGAGCGTGCAGGCGGCTCCGGTGTGCATCAGGATGCCTTCGTCGCACCGTATGTCGGTGCAGCCACCGCGCCGCGGCAGGCCCCGTCCGAGTAACCAGCCCACCGGGTCCGTGACCCCGGACGCGCGACCGGGCTGGGCAGTCAGACGGCGTGTCAGCCGCTGGGCGAGGTAGCTCCCGGCGCGGTCCTCGCCGATCCAGGCGGCGATGTGCCGCAGCTCTCGGTGGGGTGCCTTTTCTACGAGCTGCCGGGGCGGGTCCGCTCCAGCCAGTCCCACAACGCTTCAACGGGGGCCAGGGCAGCCTGCAGCTCACGACGCGGGCGGGGCACCTTCCCCCGCTGCCAGCTGCGGTGACGCCCTCTCCCTCCCCTGTTGGCCAGAAGCCGGGTAGCGGCATGCTGATTCAGCCCAGGGCTGGAAGCGTCCGAGGCCTGGGCCCGGCGCTGCTTTTGCGTCGGGACGGTGGAGGAGTTCTTGGTGGCGGATTGCTTGGTGCCGGAGTTCGTTGGCATTTCCCCGCGCAGCGGGCCCTCCGCACCACCGGTTGCCGGCACCGGCGCAGCAGCGCCATCGGTGCGCGCGGCCTGGTCTTCGTCGCGTACGCAGTCTTCGCGTGCGCACGCGCATCCCGGCGGATTACCGGTACCCCCACGGCCGTAGCCGGAAAAGCCGCAACCACCCGCGCTCACATCTCCCAGATCAGCCACAGGTGAGTGGTATGCGTGAAGTCCTGCAGAAGCAGCATCCACCTCAGGGCTCGATTTACCCCTGCTGACCTGCTCTTTCGCCGCCCGATCCGGGATCTGGTCCCGTCCTGCAGTTTGATCACCCCGCCGGGGACGCGGAATCAGCCCTCCAGGACGGCCCGCAGCCCGCCGGAGCCGGCGCACTTCCCGGTACGCGACCTCCACCGCGGGCATCACCAACTGCTCCCGGCCGCCCGGCGTCCTGTCTTTGCGCTCGCCCACCTGCTGGGCTTCGACCTGATGCCCAGGATCAGGAACTGGAAGGAACTGACCTGCTACCGGCCTTCCAAGCAGAGCGAGTACGTGCACATCGGGCCCTGTTCGGCGAGCCGGGCAAGCACGTCATCGACTTCGACCTGATCGAGTCCCAGTTCCGTCACCTGATGCGGGTGGCCGTCTCCGTACGCGAGGGCACCATCTCCTCCTCCACACTGCTCAAGCGCCTGCGTTCGGGGTCGAGGAAGAACGCCACCTACGCCGCCTTCCGCGAGGTCGACCGCGTGATTCGCACCGTCCAGCTCCTGCGCTACCTCTCGGACGCGCCGCTTCGCCGACGGGTGACCGCGGCGACCAACAAGGTCGAGCCGTTCAACCGGTTCTCCCAGTGGATCGGCTTCGGCAACCGCGGCGTCATCGCCGACAACGACCCCATCGAGCAGGAGAAGGCGATGAAGTTCAACGCCTTCTCCTGCTCACGAACGCGGTGATCTTCCACAATGCCCTGGACATCGCGGAGATCGTCCGCCAGCTGCTGGAAGAGGGATGGGAGATCGACCCGGAGGACCTGGCGCACATCTCGCCGTACCTGACCGAACACATCAACCGGTTCGGCGAGTACAGCACCCACGAACTCGGCATCCAGCCCGAGGCGTACGACCCGAAACTCGACGTCGACTTCACGACCTCGGTCAGTCGAGGCCTTCGACGATGCGGAAGTCGCGCTCGACGCCGTCGGCGAGGGCGACCAGCGCCTCCTGGTAGGCCGCACTCTCGTGCGCTGCGACGGCCTGCTCGAAGCTGTCGAACTCGACCAGGACGACGCGCTCGGCGATTCCGGCGTCATGCGCCACGACCCGACCGCCACGGACGAGGGTCCGACCGCCCGCGGGCTCGACGGCCAGAGCGGCCAGCTTGTTGTAAGCAGCCAGCTTCTCAGGGTCTGAAATGGTGCGGTAGACGCTGACCCAGTAGCCCTTGGGCATGGAACCTCCAGTGTGGGGATGAGTGCATCTGACTTACGGGGTGGTCTCGGACGAGCGTCGGCGGGCGAGAGCGAGGCTTGTCAGCGTCGTGATCGCCATGGCGCCGATGCCGACCAGCGCCGCGGTGGTGTAGGCGCTGTCGTCGGGGAAGAGGTTGCCGGGGCCGGTGCCCGCGGCGAGGATCAGGCCGCCGATGGCGCTGCCCAGGGAGTACCCGACGCTGCGGACGACGTAGTTGAAGCTCATGGCGCTCGACGTCTCGCTCTTGGGGGTGACGGCCAGGATGACGCCGGGCATCGCGGCCGAGAAGCCGCCGACGCCGAAGCCGAGCACGCCCATCGCCGCGAACAGTTCGGCCAGGTCCGACCGGGCCGCCGCGAACACGGCGAACCCGCCGCCGACCACGACGGCGCTGCCGGCCAGGAGCAGGGGGTCGGCGATCCGCGTCCGGACCCGCGGCGTGAGCTTGCCGGCGACGAACCCCAGCACCGAGAACGGGATGAGGACCAGCCCGGCGACGAAGGTCGTCAGCCCGAAGCCGTAGTCGGCGCCGTGCGGCGTCTGCGCGTACCGGGTGATGAGCGTGAGCAGGAGATACATGCCGATCCCGCCGACGAACATGGCGAGGTTCGCCCCGGCGACCGCCGGGTGCCGCACCGCCCGCACATCGACCAGGGGCGTCGTGCTGCGCAGCTCGATGACGGCCCAGACGCAGAGCAGCACCACCGCGACGACGGCGAGGCCCGCCGCCACGGCGAGGTGCCGGCTCCACAGATTCCGTTCGCCGGCGAGGAACAGCACCAGGAGCAGCGCAGCGGCCAGGACGACCGCGCCTGCCACGTCCACGCGGGCAAAGCGGCCTTCGGGGGCTTCGGGCATGGAGCGCCACGCGGTCAGGAGGGCGGCGGCGGTGACGACCAGGCCGAGGCCGTAGGCGGCCCGTACCCCGCCGAGCTCGGCGAGCAGTGCGGCCAGCGGGTAGCCGACGCCGGCCCCGATGATCGAGACCACCGAGATCAGGGCGATCACGCCCGAGCTGCGCTCCTCGGGGAGGTGGTCCCGGGCCACGCCCATCATCAGCGCCGTCAGCCCGAGCCCGACGCCCTGGGCCGCCCTGCCGGCCAGCAGCCACGCGAACGGCAGCGGCAGCACGGTGAGCGCACTGCCGGCGACGACGACCGCCAGCGTGGCGAGGATCGTGGCCCGCCGGTGCCGGCCGGCTCCGAGCCGGCCCAGGACCGGCGTGGCGACGGCGCCGCTGAGCAGCGCGACGGTCAGCGTCCACTGCGCGCTGCCGAGCGAGACGTGGAACGAGGTCGCCACGCTGGTGATGAGCGGCGTCCCGAGGCTGCCGACCGCCGCCACGACCAGAGCGATGAACATCAGGGCGGGGACCAGCAGCCGCGCCTCGGAACGCGCCACCGGTAACGCCTTCACCGCGACCCCGCCGACCGGCTGCCCGGTCACTGCTTCGGCCCTTCGCGGTCCTGGCTTTCGAGCTCTGCCAGATGCTTCAGCGCCGGAAGGGCCGCCACCAGCGCCTCGACCTCGTCGCCGGTGAGCTCGCCGATCAACCGCTCGAACGCGTGGACGCCCGCCTGGCGCCGCGTCCGGACATAGGAGGCGCCGGCCTCGGTCAGGCACACCAGTGTGACCCGCTTGTCGGACGCGTCGCCCCGCCGCTCGACCAGGCCGGACTCCTCCATCACCCGGACCAGGGCGGTCATCGCGGGCTGGGTGACGCCCTCGACCGCGGCCAGATCGGTGATGCGCCGCGGGCCGGTCCGGTCCAGGGTGGCCAGGGTGGCGGCGGACGTCAGGCTCATGTCCCGGGGCAGGCGTCTCGCGGCCCTGGTGGCCAGGCCGTAGAGGGCTGCCCCGATGGCGGCGGACGCGCCAGGAGCGGTGTCTTGACGACTCATGCCCGAAGCATAGCATTTTTATATTCATAGTTTATGGAAATGGTCGACTGACGCGGGCGGCGCGCCCCTTGAGCAGGCCGGCCCGCCGGATCCGGGTCAGCGCCAGGCCCAGCAGCCGGTCGGCGCGGCCGCCCTCGGCGAGCCGGTCGCGGAAGTCGGACAGCACGCTGTGGTGGAAGCCGGGGTCTTCCAGCTCCAGGCCGAGGACGTACGTGAAGTCGACGCGGCAGCGCACCGCCTCGGCGGCCTGGCGGTCCGACAGGTTCAGCGCGTACTGGGGGTCCCGCCGGTATCGCTCCAGGATTGAACGCTAAGGGGTCGCCGCAGGTCAGAGCGTCGATCGCCAGGCTGCCGCTCCGGCCTGTGGCGGTGTTTACCAGTGGTGTCCCCAAGGTGATCCGCCGGGAGTCGGCACATGTCCACGCCCTTGACGCCGTCTTCAGGCTCGACCTCGCAGGAGTGCGCAGGTGGTCGGCGAGTAGGCCGGGCAGATCGAGCACCATGTCCGGGTTGCTTGTCGGCTGGTGTGCTGTTCGTCGCTCACCCTGCCAGCCGCGGGTGACGGCTCGTGCGGCGGCGTGAACATCCGCGAGTCGACGCTGGAGGGGCTCGACACCGCGGCCCGCAAAGGCAAGCACGGCGGCCGGCCGCCGGTCATCACCGACGACATGCTGCACACCGTGCTCTGGCGGAGGGCGAACGGCGAGTCCGTCGAGCAGATCCAGCCCGACCTGATCATCCCCACCGGCAAGCGCAAGGGACAGAACCCCTCGGTGGCCAGCATCTACCGGGCGCTCGCCGAGCACGCCAAGCGCGAGGCATACCCCGAAGCCGTCGCCCAGGCCCACGCCGACTTCGCGGGCCTCCAGGCCGGCGAACTCCCCGCCCCGCGCACAGTGGAGCAGACGGAACCAGCCCGGTGACCAAGTACCTCGCCGTCCTCCAGTTCACCGCGAACGGCCCGAAGGTCACCGGGGAGTGGACCTCGGACACCACCGCCCTCCGGACTTGGCGAGACTGGGTCGGCCTCTACGGTTCCGATGAGCAGGTGGTCATCCGCGTCATCGAGGAGACGGACGGCCGAGAGCGTGTGCTCACCGCCTGGGAGCACGGACGAGTCGTCGAGGCGCCACAGAATTCCACCTGAGGGGGCAGCCGGAATGCGCCCGACCGTGTCGTAGCCGTCCACCGACACATCACGCGCTACCCATGATCGGGAACGTGGCGGCCGTCGTCCAGTCGCTTGTATGCACCTGGCGGGTAGTCGGCGTTCAGGGTCAGGACCGGCCTGCCGCTCTCTTCCTCTACAGTCCAGTCGCCGGAACCGCCGGTCAGGATGAGCGGCGGCTCGTCGCCGATGCCGCACTCGATGCTGGGGCCAGTGGGGACGACGACCTCGATCATGGTGGTGTCCTCCAGCCCGGACAAGAGGGGGCGGAGCTGCCCGACGGTGATCGGGACAGCCTTGTGCTGGTAGCGGTAGACCATGGCCCTGAGCGTGCCACGACAGAGCAGGGAAGACCGTGTATACGCGCTGGAGGGGCTGTTGCCGGAGTACGGCACGTGAGGTGACTGCCCGGGTGACGTGTCATGTCCCGGGTTGATTGCGCCGGCCTGGTCAGACCAAGGCTCAAGATCAACTACTGGCGGCTTTTGGGCTCACCTCGGCGATACCCCGATGACGTACGCCCCAAGTCTGCTTCGTGCGCCCCTCCGTCGTACGTGTGCCCCGGAGGGGACGGTGGGGATTCGGTATGTATGCGGACGAGTTCCGCCCCTCCTGTGAGGAAGACCCGAAGGGGCCAGGGGCAGGATTCGCTTGGTGTGGAGGTGTCTTCTCACCGTCCCGCCCTGCTTGGACAGGGCAGGCGTTCCGTGACAAGTGACGACGAGCAAAGGGGCATCACATATGCCGACTCACATCCTTGCTGGCTTGGGAACTGCTAGCTCCAGCTACAGTCCGCCCATCACCCAGAGCGCGCAGACGGTCACTTTGCACAGCGATACGACATTTGTGCCGCCTGTGCCCTGTGCCGATGCCCCTACTAGGCTACTGGTGTCCTCTCAGGTCGACGGCACCTTTGTGACTCAGTGCCAGGGCACCGTCACCGATCCGAACCACCATGGCACGCTCAAGTGGTCGGACGGCACCACCAGCGCGTTCAACGTGAACACGTTCACTGCCGAACGCGTGGAAGGCCACGTTGTCGGACATGCCGAGGGCACCATCATCAATGGGCACTACTCGGGTGCCACCATCAATATTCTGCCTCTCCGGCTGGCAAACCAGACCGCAGCCTGCCTGACCGGTAGCAGTGTTTCTGGCGGCACTGGTGCAGAAGTGGTCGTCGTGACAGCGCCCTGAGTCTGGATCAACCGGTCGGTAACAGGGGCGCCGGTCTTCTTCCGTCTCGCGCGTCGGCGGAGCCGGGGCGCGCAGCAATGAAGAGATGGTGCATATGAGCGGCGCGACAGCAGGTGCCTTGCGGGACTTGGAGCCGTCGGTGGGCGTCTGCTCGACCGGCATCTGGCGGTGGCCCGTGAGTGGTTCCCCCATCAGTACGTGCCGTGGAGCGGAGCACGGGACTTCGACGGCCCGCTGGACGGTACGGGCTGGAGTGCGCAGCAGTCGGCGCTGCCGCAGGCGGTGCAGGGCGCCCTGCTTGTCAACTTGCTCACCGAGGACTATCTGCCCAGTTATCACTTCGAGATCGCGGCCCGCTTCGGCAGGGACGAGGCCTGGGGCGCTTGGGTGCACCGGTGCACGGCGGAGGAGGATCGCCACGCATGTCTCATGCGGGCCTACGTCCACGCCCGTCGTGCGATGGACCCGGTGGCCCTTGAGGAGCTACGGATGCGGCATGCGGGCGGCCGGGTACCGCAGCGACCTGCCGACCGTCCTGCATGCGCTGTCGTACGTGACGGTGCAGGAGCTGGCGACCTGCCAGGCGCACCGCAACGTGGGCGTCATGTGCGGTGCTCCGGTGGGTGAACAGCTGATGGCGTGTATCGCCGCAGACGAGAGCTTGCACATGCTCTTCTGCCGGGATCTGTACGCCGACGCCCTCCGCGTGTTCCCGGACGACGCGCTGACGGCCCTGACCGACGTGATCTGCGACTTCAGGATGCCGGGCACGACGATTCCCGGTTTCCGCGCCCGCGCTCTGCGGGTCGCGGCCGCCGGCATCTTCGACCTCGATGTCCACCACCAGCACGTCGTGCGGCCCCTTTTGCGCGCCCTGGGAGTGATGTGTCTCTGTCCGGCCTCGGCCCAGCCGGCGAGCAGGCCCAGGAGCGACTGGGGCAGCACCTGGAGTCGCTGCGGGCGCAGGCGTCCCGCGCGCGAGAACTGTACGAGCGGATGAACGCCGGTGACGGTCCAGGGCGTTCCCGCACCACTGCACAGGAGGTCACGGCATGACACAGGAAGTGGGACAGGACATCCAGCCGGTGCTTCCCGAGCGTTTGGTCACCCTGCTGACCAGTCATCTCGACGTCAAGGCGGACCCGCAGCAGCTGACGGCGGCGACGACATTCGAAAGCCTCGGGATGGACTCCTTGTCCTTGATGGAACTCGTGGTGGCGGCCGAGGAGGAGCTCGGGATCGTCCTGCCGGAGGACGCCGTGGAACTGTCCCCGATAGCCACGCTGGGCGAGGCCGCCCAGGTGTTCGAACGTGCGCGCTGAGGTCGCGGTCACCGGACTGGGTCTGGTGACTCCCGCGGGGCACAGCGCCGAGGACAACTGGGCGGCTCTGTGCCGGGGCCGCTCCCTGGCCGCCTCCGATCCGGAACTCGCCGGACTGCCCGTCGACTTCTCGTGCCAGGTACCCGGTTTCGACGCCGTCGCTGAACTGGGACGGTCGTTCGCCCGGCGGGTGGACCGGTTCATCCAGTTCGCCCTCGTCGCCGCCAGGCGAGCCGTCGCCGACGCCGCGCTCGACCCCACGTCCTGGCCGGCCGAGCGGGTGGGCGTCGTGCTGGGTGTGGGCTCGAACTGCCTGAGTACCTATGTCACCGAGTTCGGCCACCTCGGCGCGGGCCGCCCCGAGCGCGTCTCACCGCTGGCGCTGCCGCGCAGTGTGCCGAACATGGCGGCCGGCGAGGTCGCGATCGATCTGGGCGCCCAGGGGCCGAATTTCATCACCTCCAGCGCCTGCGCGTCCGGCGCGACCGCGATCGGTGTCGCACGGGATCTGCTGCGGTCGGGCACCTGCGACATCGTCCTGGCAGGCGGCAGCGAGTCCGGGCGCTCCCGCATGACGGCGACCTGCTTCACCCGGATGCGCGCGCTCTCCCGACAGCGGGAGCGGCCGGAGCTGGCCAGCCGGCCGTTCGACGCGGCGCGGGACGGCTTCGTCCTGGGCGAGGGCGCCGCCGTCCTCGTAATGGAACGCCTCACACAGGCAAAGGCCCGCGGCGTTCCGGCGCAGGCGCTGCTGCGCGGTTATGGAGCCGGTGCGGACGCCCGTCATCCGGTTGCCCCGGACCCGGCCGGTGCCGGAGCGGTCCGTGCGGTCCGCGCCGCGCTGGAGGACGGGGCCTGCGCTGCGCGTGACGTGGGTCTGGTCAACGCGCACGGTACGTCGACACCGTTGAACGATGCCGCCGAGGCCGCGGCCCTGACCCGGGCGTTCGGTGACGACGTGCCACCGGTGACCGCGTCCAAGGGCGTAATCGGTCACGCTCTTGGCGCGGCTGGAGCGATCCAGGCCGCGTACACCGTCCTCGCCCTGCGCCGCCGCCTCATCCCGCCGGTGGCGAACTTCCAGGGCCAGGACGGCGAGTACAAGCTGGACATCGTGGCCGGCCGCCCGCGCCCGGTCGACACAAAGACGGCTATCAGCTGTTCCTTTGGGTTCGGCGGGCAGAACGCCGTCCTGCTGTTCACGGCCCCCTGAGACGGACAGGATGCGAGTGCGAGCGTTGAGGCAGCTGTCCCCCACCGCTCCGGCGGCTGCCGCGGCCGAGCGCATGCGCGCCGCGTTCGCCGCCCCGCCCGACCGGCTCCTCACCGTGGTGGTCACCGGTCCGCAGGCCGCCGCCGGAGCTGACGCCTACGCCGGTCGACTGGAGGACCTGGCGGATGTCACGGCCGTACGCGTCGTACGAACCCTGCCCGCACCCGGCACCGTGGGCGTGGGTGGCCGAGCCGCCGAAGTCGCTGACACCGTTGCGGGCGCCCTGCCGTGGTGCCTCACTGCGCTGGGTGTGGGACTCGCGCTCCTGCTCGGCGCCTTCACCCACAGCGTGATCGCGCCGCTGAAGGCGCTGACGGTGGCGGCCGTCAGCCTCGGAGCGAGCCTCGGGGCCCTCGTCCTGATCTTCCAGGAAGGCTATGGCCGCGCCCTGCTGGGCGGCTTCACGGTGACACACACCCTCGATGCCTCGCCCCTGCTGTTCGTCCTGATCATCACCCTGGCTCTGTCGGTGGACTACGAGGTGTTCCTGCTGGGCCGGATCCGCGAGGAGTACGTGCGCTGCAGAGACAACCGCACCACGATCGTCGACGGCATCGGCCGCACCGGCAGACTGATGACGTCCGCCCCACCGGCCGTCGCGGTCTCCACGGCGGCCATGGGCACTTCGGACGTGGCCCTGCTCAAGCTCATCGGCATCGGCGTGGCGCTGGGCGGGGCCGTGGACGCCGTACTCGTACGCGGAGTGCTGGTGCCCGCCGTCATGACAGAAGCTGACCGCACACCCGGGAAAGAGCGGAGGGTAATCGATGGGGGAACCGACGCAAGACTCCACCACCCAGACCACATACCGCCACGCACGACCGCCGGAAGGCCCCTCGCCCGCTCCGCGGATCAGGGCGATCAGGACGGCGTTCCCGCCGTACCGCTACCCCCAGCACGAGATCATGGCCACGCTGGCGCGCACCACGCTCATGAACTCCGCGACCGGCGTCCTGATGCTGCGGAAGATCGAGGCCAACGCGGGCGTGGCCACGCGCCATCTGTCCCTGCCCCTGGGCAAGCTCGTCGAACTGGCCGATCTCGACGACTTCACACAGACCAACCAGGTATGGCTGCAAACCGCCCTGGATCTCGGCGAGCAGGCCCTGACCGGAGCCCTGAGCGAGGCCGGGGTACGTCCGGGGGACGTCGACGCGGTGATCAGCACCACCGTGACGGGGCTGGCCGTACCCTCGCTGGAAGCACGACTGGCCCAGCGGACGGGATTGCGGCCGGACATCAGACGCATTCCGCTGTTCGGCAACGGCTGCGCCGGGGGAGCCGCGGGTCTCGCCCTGCTCCGCGACTACCTGAGCGCGCACCCGGACCAGATCGCCGTCCTGCTGGCAGTGGAGCTCTGCTCCCTGGCCTACCAGCAGAAGGACGGATCGATAGCGAACATCGTCGCCGGCAGCCTGTTCGGCGACGGCGCGGCGGTCGTGGTGGCGGCGGGCGGTCACCGGGCAGGCGAGCGTCAGGGGCCACAACTAGTGGACGGCGCGAGCTGGTTGGTGCCTGACAGCGACGATGCGCTCGGCTGGGCGATCGGCTCCCACGGCTTCCGGATCCGTCTGGCGCCGGAGGTGCCCGCGCTCACCGAGGCACACCTGCCCCAAGCCGTGCACTCCTTCCTCTCCCGGCATGCGCTGACGACCGACCGGATCGGCAGCTGGATCATCCACGGCGGGGGGCCGAAGGTGCTCACCGCGGTGGAACGGGCTCTGAGCCTCGCGTCGGACGCCACCGTACTCACCCGCCGCTCCATGGCCGACCGGGGCAATCTCTCGTCCGTGTCAGTCCTCGATGTCCTGGACACCGCGATGGGAAGCCCGCCCCCGGCCGGCACTCATGGGCTCGTCGCAGCCATGGGCCCCGGATTCGCTGTCGAACTCGTTCTCGTCCGCTGGTGACCGGCTGCGGCTACTGGAAAAGAGATGCCATCATGACCGACGCGGGCTTCACCCCCCTCCCCACCTGGGAGAATGCAAGCCATTGTCAAGACCTGTGGATCGTGTCTGCGAGGCGCAGTGGCGGCATCTGAGTCCGTGCCACGCTCAGGGCGTGTTGGGATGATGACTGTCTGCCCCGAGTGGACGAGCGGCCCCATGAGCCTCAAGGGGTGTCAACGTCCTGTTTCCGAAGCCGGTGCCCTGGACGGGAAGTGTGACGGCCCCCGCCCAGGGCGTACCCGTCCTTCTACGGACAGGCGTGAGCGGATCTCGGGGGAGATGGTCACGCCCCCGGCTTCCAGCTTCTTGACCGCCGCATCGGTGTAGAGCGTGTTCCACCACACGACGGCGTTGAGGGCGAGGCCGAGGGCGCCGAGCTGATCTTCCATGCCGTCGCGGTAGCCGTGGCGGAGCTCGCCGAGCCGTCCGAAGAAGATCCGCCGGCCCAGTGAGTGGCGGCCTTCGCCAATGTTGAGCTGGACGCCGATCATGCGCCGGTATGCCTCAGAGTCGAGGAACTGGAGCAGGTGGAGGGTCTTGAAGATCCGCCCGTAGTGGGCGAACGCGTCCCCGAGGCCGGTCATGCGGTCGCCGCTGGCCATCATCATCCGCAGCAGGTCGTACGCCCGCACCTTCCCGGTCTGCAACGACCCGGCGACACGGAGCATGTCCTCCCAATGCTGGCGGATCCGCTCGGCCTGCACCCGGTGCCGGGAGACCGGCTCCAGCGGGCCGTAGTTCGCGCTCATGTCGAAGCGCCACAGGCGGGCGTCGGAGATGTCGGCGATCCGCGGGGAGAACTGGTAACCGCAGATCGCGAACAGCCCGAAGACCAGGTCGCTGTACGAGCCGGTGTCGGTGATGACGATCTCGGGCCGCTCGCGGGTGTCGAGGTTGAACACCGCGTCCAGGATGCCCAGGGAGTCGCGCAGGGTGCCGGGCATCACGATGCCGCCCAGGCCCATCACGCGGTCCGAGACGACGTTGAGCCAGGTCGCCCCGCGCCCGGTGGAGAAGTACTTGCGGTTCGGGCGGGCATGCAGGGAGCGGACCGGGACGGTGAAGCGCATCCCGTCCGCCGAGGCGACGTGGCCGCCGCCCCAGTCGCCGGCGATGTCGATCTCGCCCTGCTTCTGGACCATCAGCGCCGAGGCCGCGCTGATGCCCGGGGTGTTGAAGTACCCCCAGTCCACGGACGTCAGGCGCGAGCGGGTCAGAGCCTTGTCGCCGGGCTTGATGACCGGCTCCAGACCGATGTTGGTGGACTTGTGCACCAACAGGGCGGTCAGGGTGATGTCGAGGTCGTCCGGCCTGGCGACCTTACCGCTGATGTGCTCGAAGGCGTTCAGCATGCCGGTGTGGGCGTGGACCTCCAGCAGCAGCTCGGGATAGTCCACCTTCGGCAGCATCGCCTGCACGGCGTCGTGCACCATCTTGTATCCGGCGGGCTCGGGCTCGGCCTGAAGCCGGTCCAGACGGATCTTCCCGCCGACGATGTCCACGGCCGCGTTCCCCGGCAGCCCCTCGGCCACATGCCGGTACGTCTCATCCAGCAGCGCCCCAAGCTCGCCCAAGTGTTCGTCGGCGGTGTTCGGCAGCTCCAGCGCAGTCAGCACCTTCGGCCGCGCGAGGGCCCACCCCGGTCCCGTCAGCAGCCGCGCCCTCGGATCACCCCATACGTCGGTGCCCTTGGCGAACACGTCCCGGCGCTTGAGCGCGGTGTGCAGGGCCTCCAGCACGCAGAACGTCCACGCCTGCTTGTCGATCAGCCCGTTCGGCACCAACACCGGGTTGCCGAGCACCAGCCGCCGCCACGTGGCGTCCAGCAACAGCGTCGAGTCGATGTGCTCGGGCCCCGGCTTACGCCGCGCCTGGACCTTCGGCAGCTCGCGCAGTGCCTCCACGACGGACGTGCCGGCCTCACTCGCGCCCCACGGCACCACCGTCGCGAGCAGCGACGTGAACGGCCGCACCGTGGCGTACCGGTCCAGCAACTGCTTGCGCCACAGCGCATCGCTGTCCTCGTCGTCGCCCTCGGGGAACACCTCCCCCAGAGCCACGATGGCCGTTGCCAGCTCCTCACGCGTGACGAACTGCTCGATCCGCTCCCATGCCTGGGCCATGCTCAGCGGAACCGGCTCCCCCTCGCTCTCCGCGACGACGGGGGTGTCCATCATGATGGTCACCGCGCCCCTGAGCTTCACCACGGCCTTCCGCAGCTTCGGCATGCCCTTCAGCTGGGCCTTGCCCTCCTCGCGCTCCGCGCGGGCCAGCAGCTTGGTGGCCATCAGCAGCTCGAACAGCGTCAGCGCGTCATCGACCGACGAGTTCTCCAGATGCCGCACCGTCGTCAGCAGCGTCGCGGTCCGCCGCGGCTCCGCCAGCCGGCGCAGCGTCGGCGCGTGCGTGGAAAGCCCGTACCGGGCCAGCTCCGCCTGCTTCACCGGCGGCACCCGCCACAGATCCAGCTTCCGCCCCTCCATCGCGCGGATGTCCCGGGCCCGCTCCAGCGCGGCCTTCTGGCCCCGTCCCGAGATGTCCCTCGGCGCCTTCCTCCACCGCTCCAGCACCGACACCGACGAGCCCTCCGGCACCGTCAGCAACCCCAGCAGCTCACGGCGGAACTCCGGTGTCACTGGCGCGTCCGCCACCGAGTAGATCAGCGCCTGCTCACCCCGCCGCACCTCCGCGACCAGGTAGGCCAGCGGCGTCATCCCCGGCAGCAGCACCCGGTTGCGCAGCAGCCATGTCACCGCACGGTCGAACAGCGCCCGCGGCCCCTCCGTCGACACCCACACCCGCCCCGCGATGTACTCCCGCAGCGGCAGGTCGCCCTCCTCGAAGTCCCGCAGCTTCAGCAGCTTCCGGATCTCCCGCGCGTGCTCGTGCTGCGTCGGCAACCGCTCCGGATGCAGCTTCAGGCACGACGGATCGTCGATCCCCAATTGCTCCGCGACGAAGTCCGCCACCGACGTCGGCACCGCGGCCGGCTCGGAAAGGAACGTGCCCAGCATCCGCACCGTCCCCCACTGCACTCCCCAGCCCAGCCGGTTATGGGAACGGCGCTTCGACCGGGCCATCTCCAACGCCTCGGTGTCCAGCCTGAAGAAGGACTCCAGCTCCTGAACTGACGGCTCACCCGCGAACCGCCCGTACCGGTCGACCTGATCATCCGATAGGTACTCAACTGACACGGCCTGTCAACCTGCGGCCATAGGTAGACGGCACGACCACGAGGCCGTCAGTGATCAAATCGATACTCGGCGTTGGCCAGAGCCCTTAGCGTTCAATCCTGGAGCAATACCGGCGGGACCCCTACTGCAGCACGCAGACGGTGGCCAGCTGCGCGGGCGAGAGCCCAGGGGCGACCGTCGCACGGGTACCAGGCGGTGAAGTCCTCGTCGCTGAACAGGCCGTCGAGGCGGTCGCGGATCCACATCGCAGCGGTGCCGTGGGGGTTGCTGGCCCGGGCGACCCGCACGGTCAACGCCGGGATCTCGGCTCCGGGACGGGGCTGGAGGGACATGTCAGGCCCCTGGGGGACATGGGCAGAACGCTCCCACAAACCTGACGCAACGTCACGATCGTTGGCTGTCCGTCCTCAAGATTCCCGACAGAGTCCGACCCGGAAGACCTGGCGCACATCTCGCCGTACCTGACCGAACACATCAACCGGTTCGGCGAGTACAGCACCCACGAACTCGGCATCCAGCCCGAGGCGTACGACCCGAAACCCGACGTCGACTCCACCCCGCTGCGCGAGCAGGACCTGACCGCCGCCGGTCTCGGCCAGGCTGCCTGAGCCGTGAGGGAAACCAGCTGGTGACGCCCTTCACGGGAGAGCGGGCCGGTATACCCCAGAATCCCGCTGCGAAGGTCAGCCTCCAACACCGTGGCCCGGGCAGGTGATCCGATAGCGCTGCCGTGGGGGCGGGGTTTGTGACGGTTCTTGTGGGCCCTCGCCGTATTTCAGAGGGATACCCGCGCTGTTCTGCCAGCGGCAGAACACCGGCCGGACCGGGCTCGACGATCACTACAGTCCAGTCTCATGACGACGATTACGACGCGTACGGTCGAGTATCCGGCCGACGGTTTGACGATGATCGGGCACCTCGCGCTCCCGGCCGGTGCCGACCGCCGGCCCGCGGTGCTGCTCGGACCAGAGGGCATGGGGCTCAGCGACGTCGAGCGCCGCCGGGCCGATGCTCTCGCCGAGCTGGGATATATAGCGCTGGCCTTCGACCTTCATGGCGGGCGCTATTTGGGCGACCCCGAGGAGATGCTGGCCCGTTGCCTGCCGCTGCTCGCTGATCCCGTGCGGATGCGAGGCATCGGCCATGCGGCACTCGATGTGCTGCGCGCCGAAGCGCGGACCGACCCCGACCGGATAGCCGCCGTCGGCTACGGCACCGGGGGCGCCATCGCGCTGGAACTCGGGCGCGACGGCGTCAACCTGCGCGCGATCGGGACAGTCAACGCAACTACCACGGGCCGACCGGGCGAGGCGGCGCGCATTCGCTGCCCGGTGTGGGCCGGGGTCGGGTCGGAAGACCCGATCATGCCGCCCGCGCAACGGAACGCGTTCACCGCCGAGATGCAGGCCGCAGGCGTCGACTGGCGCCTCACGGTCTACGGCGGAGCCTTGCACGCCTTCCACCACCCACCGGTCGACCACCCCGCGGTCCCCGGCGTCGGCTACCACCCACGGCACGCGCAGCGAGCCTGGCGCGACGTCGTCGACCTGCTCGCCGAGTGCCTGCCCGTGACGGAGGGTCTGGGGGCATGACCCAGGTAAGCATGCTGGCGCCGGGCCTGGTCGGCGTCGGGCACTGACAGTCCCCTCCCCTCAAGTCCGCACAGCAGAACCGCATTCGGGCGGTTACTCGATCGCGGAGACGTATTCACAACTACCGCAGTAAATACCGGATTTACCGCGACAGGGGCCCTGTCGTGAACCTCCCGACCTGCGACGGGGCGTCCCGGCCGCCGGGGCGAGGTGTACGCATTTACTGCGGCAGTTCCGGAAGGGCGGGACGGCGCGACGACCGAACCGGTGACCGAACTCGGGAGCGCGGGCGCACTTCGGTTGCCGCGGACTTCGGTTGCCGCGCGCTCGGGTCGTACCTCTGTCCGCCCCGCCGTCGTCGTACACCGCGGCGGTCGAGCGGTACCTCACCGGCGCGGGCATCGCGAAGTCCTCCGCGCGGATCTACCGGATCTCCCTCACGACGTGGGGATGGATGCTCACCGGCAAACCGCCGCCGACCGGACCCGCCCGCCGAGGCGCGAAGCCCCCCGCCTTCCCCGTCACCGCGATCGACGACCCGGCGCTTCCGGAGGCGCTCGCCGAGCTGGCGGCAGCGCAGGCGGACGAGATGGACGCCGACACCGTCAACCGGGAGCTGTCCATCGCGCGCAAGGCGATCGGCTGGTGGCAGCGCCAAGGCTGGATCGAGTGCGATCCGACGATCGGCATCGAGCGGCGGCCGGCGCCGCCCGACCGCACCAAGGCCCTGGCGCAGAACCAGATCTCCGTCCTGTGGCGCCTCGACGTCGCGCTGCGGGAGAAGACGCAGTGGAAGATGCTCTACGAGCCCGCCGCACGGGCCGACGAGGTGCTGTGCCTCAACGTGGAAGACCTCTACCCGCAGGACAAGCGCGGCAGGATCACCGCCAAGGGCGGGGCGACCGAGTGGATCCACTGGCAGTCCGGCACCGCCCAGCTCCTGCCCCGCCTCATCTCCCGCCGTACCCGCGGCCCGCTGTTCCTCACCGACCGCAAGGCCCCGGCCGGAACACCCACGCTCGACGTGTGCCCGGAGACCGGCCGGGCCCGGCTCTCCTACCGCCGCGCTGCGGAGATCTTCGAGGAGAACACCCGGCTGCTGGCCAACCCCCTCGCCTCACCCGACGACATCGAGGACCTGGACGGCTGGACGCTTCACCGGCTACGTCACAGTGCCCTGACGCACGACGCGGAGGACGGCACCTGCACCTCCACCCCGATGCTGCTGGCCCGCTCCCGTCACGCCTCCGTCCGCTCCCTGGAGCGCTACGCCCGCCCCGGCGTCGACTCGGTCGCCCGGCACGTCGCCGAACGCGACCCTGCTGCACGTCGCCGCACGTAAATCCGAGCAGATCAGTGCTTCAAGATCATCCCGTTGCCCCTTTGGCGCGTATCTCGGTCACACCCCTACGACATCACAGACCTGCACCGCGCTGACCGGCTGGCTTTGTCTACGAGAACGGGCAGCAGATGTTCACCACTTCGGGAGGCGCCAGTGCCTGGTGCTGTTCGATAGCGGCGGCGCCGGAGAGTGACCGGCAGCCCCTTGTCAGTCGGCTAGAAGAGGCCAGTGCGCATGTGGTGCGTGAGGTTCTCAAGGATCTCGCGCAGCCACGGGCTGCGGACGGTCGGCAGCCGGACCAGGGTGCGCCGGAACACTTCCGAATCGGCCCGGAACAGGTGACGGGGGCGCAGCGCGGGCGGGTCGAAGTCGTCACGGAGGGCGCCGACGGGTAGGGCGCCCGACGCGGGGACGGGCAGGTCCGGCCTGGGGAAGGCCAGCCACAGCCACACCCCGAACGGCAGCGGCACCAGGTACGGCGCCGGGTCGGCCGGGGCCCAGGTCTTCCCCGTCTGAGGATGGGACGGCACGAGGAAGATGGAGACGTCTCCGCTGGGAGCTGGCAGTCCCGGTCCGGCCAGGACGGCGCACCGCGCGGGCGGACCCGCGGGCAACAGGGCGTCGAGCGCGCGTTGGAAGACCTGCCCGACCAAGCCGTCCGGAACGCTCACCGGTTGGCCCTCCGAAGCCGCCAGCAGGTGGGCGAGCGCCCGGCCGGCCGCCGCCTCCCACTGCGGGCTCCACGACCACCAGTAGTTCGACCAGTGGCCCGCCGCCATCCGCGACCCCCATGTGGCAATCGGCTCAAACGGCGGCGTGCCCTTACCTTCCGCACCTTCCGCCATCAGCTCAGACCAGGAAAGCGGCGAGACGCCGGCGCCGTCGACGGGAAGGCGGCGTACGGCGTTCGGGGCGAGCCACATCGCCTGCCAGAGCGAGCAGTCGTCGATCCGGCTGGCCACGGGCAGGGCACACTCCACACAGGCCACGTTGGGGCCGTCGGCACCGTCGAGGCCGCAGCAGTAGCCGCCTCCGCGTTTTTCCGGCATCAGCACCGTGCCGCTGGCGTCGCCTGGCGCGATGACGATCGCGCCAGGCGCGCCGTCGGAGAGGGCGTACACGGGCGCGTGGACACCGCGGGCGGCCGCCTCGTCCGGATGGATCTCCTCCCACCTCCGCCACGGCGGCCCCCAGGGCTCCGGGTCCACGGCGAACGTGCCCGACTCCATGAGCACCGGGAGCTGGACCCCGTTCCCGTACTTCTGATGAGCGTGGACCGGCAGCGCAACCTGGGACAGCGGGATGGTCAGCCTGGCACCACAGCCAGCACACACGAAAACGAACAAACATCCTCCGTAAGAGAAACAGGGGCATCGTCGCAGCTCAGCGCGGACCGGCCAACGTGTTTTTCATCCGCAACGCGAGACCGCGCAACGCCACGGTGTGTAGCGTCACCGTTCGAATCCTCGGTGTGCGGGGTGCCTCCCGAAGTGGTGAACATCTGCAGCCCGTTCTCGTAGACAAAGCCAGCCCCCTTGTGGTTCGAGCGCGTGTAACCGCCCGGCCCCGCCACCCGCATCGCGCAGTACGTCCGCGACAGCCGGCTTCCGCTGGCACCCCGTCGACCGTCCCGGACCGCCCTCACACGAGAAGAAGCCCCACCGACAATCCCGGTCGCCGGCCAGGGGATCCGGATTCCGCACAGCACCTCCCGATCCGGCAGTGGTCCGCGAGACGCGTTCCCAGGCGCCGTCGATCGCCCAGGTCGACCAGGCGTATTCGTCCCACGCCATCCACGCCATCCGAGCCATCCGCGCCATCCGGGCCATCCGGGCCATCCGAGCCATCCGAGCCATCCGCGGAAACCTGTGACGCCGCGGAATCCGGAGCGTCATCCCGGTCCCCTCCCCCGACCAGCAGGTCACCGCAATCGACGCGGCGCTCACGGCGGCGTGGCTGAGGGACTGAGGGGCTGATGACTCAGGACGACAGGGCCTGCGATGCACCGGCCTCAGTGCCTGCTGCCTCGTCGCAGTCCAGTGCCTGGGCCGCCTCAGGAGGGACGGGCGCGGCGATGATGGCGTCCAACATCTCGCGTGCGGCCCGTAGTTCGTCCATGGCGGCGGTGATCCGATTCCGCTCCCTGGCCAGGTCTACCAGCAGGTCCGGGCAGGCGGCCGCGAGTTGCCCGCCCTCGTCGACCATGCAGGGCAGTACGTCGGCGATGGTCGCGGTGCCCAGACCGGCGGCGAGCAGCGTACGGATGCTCCGCACCGTGTGGACATGCTCATCGGTGTACTCGCGGTACCCGCTGGGCCGCCGCAGCGGACTCAGCAGCCCCTGCTCCTCGTAGTACCGCAGTGCCCGTTCGCTGACTCCCGTCAGCTGGGACAAGGCCCCGATACGCATGTGATGACAGGCTCCCCGAAAAGCGAGTTGACTCTGACGTCGACGTGAGGGTTTAGCTTACGCGGCATGTCAACGGAAACGCCCCCCACTCCCCTCCCCCGACAGCTGGCCGGGCCCCGAGAATGGCTCGGGCTGGCCGTGCTCGCGTTCCCCACCCTGCTGCTCGCCATGGACGCCACCGTGCTGTACCTGGCCGTCCCGCACCTGAGCGCCGCCCTCCAGCCAGGCGGCAGCGAACTGCTCTGGATCGCCGACATCTACGGCTTTATGATCGCCGGCTTCCTGGTCAGCATGGGCACGCTGGGCGACCGGATAGGCCGCAGGAAACTCCTGATGATCGGGGCAGCCGCGTTCGGCGTCGCTTCGGCGCTCGCCGCGTACTCCACCAGCCCCCAGATGCTCATCGCGGCGCGCGCGCTGCTCGGGATCGCCGGGGCGACCCTGATGCCGTCCACCCTCGCGCTGATCACCAACATGTTCTGTGACCCAAGGCAGCGCGGCACGGCCATCGGCGTCTGGGTGACCTGCTTCTCGGCCGGCATCGCGCTGGGGCCCGTGCTCGGCGGACTGCTGCTCCAGTCGTTCTGGTGGGGCTCGGTCTTCCTGCTGGGCGTGCCGGTGATGATCCTGCTGCTGGTCACCGCCCCGGTGCTGCTTCCCGAGTACCGCGACACCCAGGCCGGTCGGCTGGACCTGACCAGCGTCGTTCTGTCCCTCGCCGCCATCCTGCCGATCATCTACGGCATCAAGGAGCTGGCCAAGGACGGCCTCACGGTGCTGCCCGTCGCCGCCCTGACCGGAGGTCTGGTCCTTGGGGTGCTGTTCGTGCACCGGCAGTCCAAACTGGCCAGTCCCCTGCTCGACGTCACGCTGTTCAGGAACCGTTCGTTCAGCGCCGCCCTGGGAATCCAGCTGCTCAGCATCACCGCCATGGGCGGGGTCTACCTGTTCATCACCCAGTACACGCAGTTGGTCGAGGGGCTCTCGCCGCTCAAGGCGGGGCTATGGCTGCTGCCCGCCGCCGGTGCGCTCATCCTCGCGTCCGCCCTGACTCCGGCACTCGCCCGCAAGGTGCCCGCCGCGTACGTCATCGGGGCCTCGCTGGCGATCTCGGCGGTCGGCTACCTGGTGCTCACCCAGGTCGACAGTGTCTCCGGGCTGCCCGTCCTCGTGACCGGCTTCGTCATCGTCTACGTGGGCATCAGCCCCATGTTCGTGCTGGGTACGGACCTGATCGTCGGGGCGGCCCCGCCTGAGCGGGCGGGGTCGGCGGCCGCGATGTCCGAGACGAGTACCGAGTTCGGCGTCGCCCTGGGCGTCGCGGTCCTCGGCACCGTAGGCGCCGCCGTCTACCGCGACCGCATGACCGGCACCGTCCCGAGCGAGGTCCCGGCGCAGGAGGCCGAGTCCGCCCGCGAAAGCCTGCCCGACGCCATGGCCCTGGTGGAAGGCCTCCCCAGTCGGCTGCATGACCTCGTGCTCGACCCGGCCCGCGACGCCTTCACCCATGGCCTGAACACCGTCAGCGGCATCAGCGCCCTGCTCGTCGCCGCCCTGGCCGTACTGGCCGTATGGCTGCTGCCACGAACCCGCCCTGGCCACGCGGCTCCAGAGCCGAGCGGCCCCGCAGACGCCGAAACCACCACGGACAGCACTGGTCCCACAAAGGCCGAAGCCCCCAAAGCCGCCGCAGGCACCACGAACACCGCAACCGCCGAGGGCCCCACCCCAGCAGCAGCCGACTCACCCCACTAGGCCGTTTCTTGCGGTCACCTCGCTGACCACCTCATGCAGATGGCGGCGAGGTGGGCTCCGGCGAGGCAAAGGTAAAGGTAGATGGTGACGGTCTTGTCGTATGGCGTATGGAGTGACGAGGCCGCGCCACTGCTTGAGCTCGTTGATGCACCGCTCGACTGTGTTCCGTTGTGTGCCGTCGCTTGTAGGTATCGCGGTCGAAGTCCGGCGGCCTGCCGCCACGACGACCGAGGCGCTTGCGGTTGGCTACCTGATCGACGGGCTGCGGGACCACCGCCCGGACCCCGCGCCACCGTAGGCGTGAACGGATCGCGCGGGACGAGTAGGCCTAGTCGGCCAGGACCACGTCTGGTGTCGTCCTGTCGTCCTGGGCCGCCCAATCGGCCTGGGCACCCGCAAGCGGGCCATGACCTCGGCGAACGCGGGCGCGTCACCGACCTGACCGGGCGTGATGACGAAGGCCAGGGCCAGCAGCAGCCAGCAGCGGCCGTCTGAGGCGAGGCGGATCCTTGTCGTCAGCCCGCCGCGGCACCGTACGAGGGCATGGTCGGGCGGCTCGCTGTCCAGGCCCCCTTCGGACGGGCCCCGGCGGCGTGCTGGTGGACGCGGACGACGGGCGCAGACGGCGGTGGAGGGCAATTCCATTCCACGACCCGAAGTACTCGGGCAAGTCCATCCACGGCGTTCCGGCGGCACTTGAACGCGATCGCGTCGATCACGGCTGCTGATCACGCCATCGCCGCCCCGCTTCGGCGCCCGGGCCCTGGCCTGGTCCTGGCCCTGGCCCTGGCCCACGAGGACGGCACCCCACATCGGAATCTTCGCCACCACCACTCCCCCACCACTACTCCCCCGCCAGCGCCTCCACAGCCGTCTCGGGCCGGACTGGGTGGACACGGTCGCCGCCCACGACCATGCCGAGCGCAAGCAAGCCGCCGCCCACACGCCGATTCACCGAGCCCACACACGCACGCCGACGCCACGACGGGCGATGACAGAGGCTGAAAGCCACAGACGGCGATCTGGCGGCCTTTCGTAGGGTGCCGCATCCGATCACACCAGGGTGCCCCTGAAAGGCCACGAGAGCCGCCTTTACGCGAGTCGCTTTTGGATGGATTTGCGAAAATTCGGCACCCCGACGTCTCGCGGGTCGTGCGCCAAGGCATTCAGTTCACACATGTTCACTCATGGTTTTGAGCCCGAACCCAAGCTCGCCGACGTGGCCGACGACAACACCATGCCTCACAACGAGAGGGGCGCCACCCTGCATAACGCAGTTCACGGACCTTCCTCTGACTGGCTACCAAGTCGGCCCCTGACGCGGGGATCACCGCATCGCGCGGCTGCAAGCACGGCGCGACCTGGGTGCCCGGACTTGCCGTCGCCGTCGCGCTCGATGGCGCCTGCCGTACCGGCCGCAAGGCAGCAGCCACGGCACTCTGGGCAGGCTCGGAACATGAGCAACTCACATGAGGCAGGCACAGCTTCGTGCCCCGCGTGACGTGCACTCGCTACCGTTGCTGATCTCCATGCACGGCCGGCTGATGTCCGTGCGCTGCTTGAGGTAGCCACACGGTCGCGCGCCTTTCCATGGGCCTTCGAACGGATCTCGGAGTTCGGGCTATCTGAATTGTGCGAGGCGGACTGCCCAGAGGAGGGTGACCTTCGTTGCGCCGGGCGATGGCCAGCTGCGCCCGAGGATGCACGACTTTGAGGCGGCGCTTCTCTCGCCCATTGTCTCCCTGTGGCGCATTGAGCCGTGATGTGCAGGCAGGCGCGCTCCCCGATAGGCGCAGAGGACCCCGGGGCAGTAAGTGTTACCGACTCCCCTTCCCGCACGCGCTGAACCCGTATCTCCGAGCGGCAGTGCGGTGTTGGGCCGAGGGTTGCGATGAGTGGCAGCGCTACTTGATTGGAGGGGGGGGAGGCCTGCTGCGCAGTTCACTGTGTACCAGTGCCGGCTGTTCCTCTGGGGGAGGCCAGGACGCATCCAAACTGTGCCGGGATTCGTCGGCAGATCGTTGCCTATAGCGCCAGGGGACGGGCTCTCAGGGATGGCCTGATGCCCGCTGATGAAGGTGCACAGAATTCCTCTGCAGAGCGACTCCAGCGCCGGGACATTGGTCTCGCGGGCGCCAGGTGAAAGCGTGCTACGTAGGCTTCGTCTCCTCGGCGCTAGTCGGGTGCTCTCCTCCCCCTCTGCAGCGCCGACCCCTGTGATGCCGCCACCCTCATCCGTTGTTGCTCAATCCTCTCGGATGGGCACGTTGAGGCAACGGTGCGGGCCCAGCAGGTACGCAAGGATTGAAGCCTTCTGAACCACTTCGGACTTCCCATTCGGGTCTTGATGGTTGAGCAGAGTGGTCCCTGATCAGCATCCTTTTGGGGGCGAGAGTCGGCCGCAGCGCTGCGCTGACCGGATTTGCTGCCGCGGGCGGGGGAAGGGCTAACCCTCTACAGACAGCATCCCGGCGGGCCCTCCGAACGGACTGATCACCCGATTCAAGTGGCGAGGCAGCGCCCCGTGGGGGCCTCCAGCCTGACGATCAGTGACATGTTCGGGGCCCACCTCCAGATGTGAGCCGCTCTTATGCCTCACATCTCCTGAGGCTGGCCTGACCCCTCTCCATTTCGATGACCTCGGTCATTCGCCAGACGCCAAGCAAGTATCCAAGTTTGGAGTCAAACACGCCTCCAAACACGAGTCCAAACATGTCGCCAATCGTGCTGCAACCGTGCGCACAAACGAGGTGTCCAGCATGCATGCACGTATGTTTGGAAGTTGTATGGCTCCCGCGTTATGAGCATGCTCAGCCCCCTACCAGAGTTGTGCGCATGCATGCTCGCTTCGCACCTTGCTCCCACTGGCGGAAGCTCGTGTGACTGCATCTCTCTGAGCGTGCGTGGGGGCAGACCGCATAGGAAGCTTCGCCACGAAGCTGTGCTCGTGACTGACTGCAACACTGACCGCATGCGTGTGATGATGCCTGCAAGCTGTTACGTTAACTTGCTTGCTTAGATGCTTCTTAGCATCTGAGTGCGCGGCAGTGCAGTCACACTTGCTTACTGCTTTCGCTGCAGTCAGGTCTACCAATATGTATCGTAGCTTCGGCACGTGTTTGTTTTCATTCACTGCTAACTACTACGCCTGTTGATTGATTGAATGCCTAGTTGCCTACATGTGAGCGTTCGGAGTGGCCTGCATGCTGGGGTGCCGAATGGCTAACAGGTCCGCGTGCTTGTTGGCATGCGGACACGGATGCTTGAAGGCCTTGGACGCCGAGAGCTTGCTGACTCGGCCGCTCACTTAATCGCTGTCCTGATTGCCCGCAGTGCCGCCTCACCACGAATCGGCATGCGTGCTTCCTACACTGTGAGCACGTGTGGCGGTTTGCGTGTAGGGCTCTGTGGCTGTCGATGTGCTGGATGGCCTGCTTACGAACTTGTAGAGAGTGAGGGCGGTTAGTTAGCCGCACACTGAGGTTTGGGACTGCTTGGAGTGCCCCTTGCGGCCATCGCTTGAGCGCTCGCCCGCGTGCCTGTCCGCAACCCTGGTTTGAAGACCGGCTGCCTGTTCGCCTGATGTCGTGCATGCATGGCAGCTTGCAGGTAGGCACTTCAGTTGGCAGGGGTGCGTTGCGGACATAGGGCAAGCACTCTGTGGTGCCTGGGTGCGGGTCCGTTTTGGAGGTTCAGTGCGAGGGCTGTTGCGTGGGCATGTGCCCTGGGACGCGCCGAGGGGTGTGGCGGTAGAGACGATGTGATGATCGCGTGGCAGAATGTGCGCCGTCACTGGTCCACAACCGACGCCCAACTGAGGCCCAACGCAGCAGAGGTTCGTATGAGTTCACCAACGCCCCCAGGGGGGTTCGCGTTGTCCGCCGCCGATCTGGGCATTGACCATGGGCTTTTCGCGAACGTGTTCATGTTCGGCAACGGCAAGGGCGGCGTCGGCAAGACGACCCTGACCGGCAACGCGTCGGCGAAGGCTGCCCGTGAGGGCCTCAGGACCCTGGCCATCGACGTCAACGGTCAGGGCAATCTTCGACGCGAGCTGGGATACGGCGAGCAGGATCTGGGCGAGGCCTTCGCGCAGTCGATGCGCAGTGGAACGCCGCTCGTACCCATCACCGACGTGCGGAAGAACCTCGATGTGGTGCCCGGCGGGATCAAGGTCCGGGACCTCAACGACATCTTCGTTTCCATCGCTACCAGCCAGGGCCCGCTCCCCGCATTCCTGCGCCTGGCTCAGTGCCTCCAGCCCCTGCTGCCCAAGTACGATGCGGTCTTCATCGACAGCCCGCCGGAGAACCCGAACCTCCTCATCATGTGCCTGGCGGCGGCTCGATGGCTCGTCACTCCGGTGAAGAGTGACGGCGCCTCACTTGAGGACGGCCTCAAGGACATCGCCCGGAGCTTCGGCATGGTGAAGGCGCAGATCAACCCCATGCTGACGCTGCTCGGCGTCGTACACTTCTCCTCCCCGCGCAACGCAAGGGGCATCCACAAGGAAGTCGACGAGCGTGCCAAGAAGATCCTCGGCAAGGTCTCGCACACGTTCCAGAATGTGATCGGCCAGTCGGAGAAGACCGCCGAGCTCGCCCGTCGGCCTGGCTACTTCTGCCCTGTCTACGAGCTGCATGAGCGCCGGCTGCAGGGAGACCGCACGATTCCGGAGGCAGCTTCTGCGCTGGCCCAGGATCATGACGCCCTGACTATTGAGATCTTCGAACGAGCCCAGATGCTGAGGAGCGCTACCTGATGGCGAAGAGCAAGGACGCGGCAACCAATCCTTCGGACGGGACCGACGAGTCCTTGGAGGACGCGTTCTCGGGCGGGGCATCGGATGCGAGCGGCGGGGGAGGGGTCTTCGGCGCCTGGCAGGGCGGGGGAGCTGCAGCACCTGCTCCTACTGTGCCCGCGCCTGCCCCTGCGCCGGCCGCCGCGGCCAGCACTCCCACTGTCCGGCCGGTGGTCCCTCAGACTCAGCAAACGGTCACCACGGACGGGCGTGAGCCCTTCCGTAAGCCGGTCGGGTTCCGCGTGTCGACGGGTGTCGCCAAGCGCTTGGAGCGCTTCCGTAAGGACAAGAACCTCACGGTGACCGAGGTCGTCATGCTGATGGCTGACAAGTCCGTGGGGGTCATGGAGGAGATGCTGAAGTACGCGGTTCAGGGGCCCAAGGTGCAGACGTCCCTGTTCGCGCCGCAAGGTGTCGCGGGTCCTCCGAAGGGGACGGGATCGGAGCAGCGCCAGTGGGCTCCTCGTCCTGAGGACCGTCAGGTAATGGCGCAGTTGGTGGAGATGTCCGGGCTGGCGAACGAGTCGTCGTACATCGCCGTTGCCCTCAACTACTGCCTTCCTGAGAAGCCCTGCAAGAAGGATTGAACTGACGCGGAGCGTGCTGTGCGGGGCCTGTACGAGAGCTGGTACAGGCCCCGCAGGGTTTCTCGGGGTTTCTCGTACGGCCTCGCCGCACTCCCAAAGCCACGTCAGTTTGTCCCTAATTGTCGCACCACACATACCGTCTGACCTGCGGAAACGCGCCTGACGGCCAAACAGTGACACGTTGGAGTCATTGCCCGGCGGCGATGTGAAAGGCGCTCAGAAGGGCGTACAGCCCGTTTCCTTCCGTCCTGGCGGCCGCGCTCGGCGCCAACGCCCTGCTGGCTCGCGCGTATGAGGCCGGGCAGCCCAGCGCGCGGGCGACTTGTCGGGGGCGACGGGCAGGGGCGAGCTGGGGGTCGCCACATGGGCGGAGGCGACGGGACGGGCTGCGGCACCCGGTTCGAAGGGCTGGCGGCCGACGGCCAAGTCCACTTCGACTACCACCTTCGCTCGGCGAAGTGTGGGTCGGGGGAGAGGGCACGCTGGGTACCTGGGGCCTGGGTGGTCTGGCTGTTTTCCCTGGTGGACGGAGCCCGGTGCGAGGCTCGGTCCCTGGGGCTAGGTGCGGGCAGGTTCGCCGGAGCGGTCCCCGGAGCCGAGGCGGCCGATTCCGTGGTGAGACAAGCCAGTTCTGCCCTCTGAAGCCTTCGATGAGCGAACAGCCGGCCCCCGCCGACACCGCCGTGGCCGCCCGGCAGCAGCTGGAGCACGCGGCCGCCGACGTTGTCCGCGCGTAGCCCCCCAAGGACCGAGCCTCGCACCGGGCTCTGTCCGGCCAAAACACGGGCCGGCGCGGACCGGTTCTCCGTCGTCCTGGAGGACATCGCCGCCAACGGCCTGCCACTCGGGGGAGGACTGGACTGCACGCCGTGGGAGGAGCTGCGCGAGGCCCGCCTCGCCACTCGCCGCCCCGCTCCGACCCTGCCGCCAAGCAGCTGGAGAACCTGACCAGAGAGATGGAAATCCGCGCCCTGGACCGCACCCTCGTCGCTATATCCGTCGACCCCGGCATCGGCCAGCCGATCCTGATGAGGATCCAAAGGATCCACGAGAGTGGCTTTGTCCGCAGTTTCGTGAAGCTTGACCTCTCGCAGCGAAGGTTGAGTGGCTTTGAGGTCTGGCTGTCTGGCTGTCTGGGGGGAAGGCCTTCCGGAGAGTCAGAGCCGCTTCGCCTGCCCCGGTACTGTGGCTTCGTATGACCGACTCCGAGATCGAGATCACCGCAGACCTGGTCCACGACCTGCTGCAGGAGCAGCATCCGGATCTTGCAGGGCTGGCCATCCGCGAGGTAGCGGGCGGGTGGGACAATCAACAGTGGCGCCTTGGCGACGAGTTGGCCGTGCGCATGCCGCGTACAGAACGTGCCCCGGATCTCCAACGCAAGGAGTGCCGATGGCTTCCCGTCCTGGCCCCGCGCCTGCCGCTCCCGGTCCCGAACCCTGTGCGGACCGGTGAACCGTCCGCACGCTTCCCGAGGCCCTGGACCATCATGACGTGGGTTCCCGGCGAGCCACTGGACCACACCCCGATCAGCCGCGGCGACCACGCGGCCGACACGCTGGCGGGCTTCCTCAGGGCGCTCCATGTGGAGGCGCCCGCCGAGGCGCCGACCAATTCGGACCGCGGCGCTCACCCCAAGAAGTGCACGGACGGCTTCGACCACTTCTTTCAAGCTGTTGTCCCCGGCGGCATTGCCAACGAGGTCCGGGCGGTCTGGGATGACGCCGTTGCGGCCCCCGAGTGGGCGGGCCCGCCGGTATGGGTGCACGGTGACCTTCATCCCGCGAATGTCGTCGTCTCGGACGGCACGCTGTCGGGCGTGATCGACTTCGGTGACATGTTCGCCGGCGATCCGGCGTGGGACCTCGCGGCCGCATGGGTGGTCCTTCCCACGGGCGCCGCCTCACGATTCTTCGACGTGTACGCGCACGTGGACGAGGCGACGATCCGGCGCGCCCGCGGGCTGGCTGCTCTGAAAAGCCTGTTCCTCATGCTTATGGGCCAGAACGGAGATCGGGGTCTTCCTGGCGGCAAGCCGACATGGGGACCCGCAGGCCAGGCGGCGCTCGATCGTGTTCTGAGAGGCGATTTGATGTAGACATGGAGCGACGAGCTTCAGCGGCCCACCCGACTCCCATCCGTTCGGTCTCGCGCGACTCGGTGCTCAATCTTCGGTGAGAACGCTCAACCTTCGCTGCGGTAGGCCAAAGCTCATGGCTGGTTGAGGATCCGGGTCCGGAGGAGTTCGAACGAGGCTCGGCCGTACGGGGCTCGGCCGTACGTGGCTCGCTTGGGCGAAGCCCTTCATCGGCTTCGGAGCATCTTGCTCGGCCTGCCGGATCCACTCCTGCAGCAGGTAGCCGCGCTGGTGACGGGCCAGATCGGCGAACGCCCGAGCGAGATCGCAGGCCCGGGTGATGTCCGGGCAGGCGAGCCGGACCTGAAGCAACCGCTCATCCTGGCTCTCGGTGAGCGTCTCACGAGGCCGCATGATCCACGAGGTGATCTTGCGAGGGCTGGGGATGTCGGCCCGGACCGGCTCGGTGGTGCCCGCGCGGAGGGCGGCGAGGTGTTTGCGAACGGCCTGGCGGCTGCCGCGGTAGCCACGGTAGCCGCGGTCCTGGATATCTCCAGGAAGAGCCGGGTGCCACTGACCTGGCCCTGTGCCTCGGTGAAGCGGGCGTTGAGATATGCCTTGAACGGCTCCAGGATGCCGTTGGGACGGCGGGCGCGGGCGGAGGCCAGCAGGTTCATGCTGCTCGTGCTCCTGGTCCTGCGGCACGCGGCTGCGCCGTAGGTCTGGCGTGTAGCGCACGATTCGCACGCCCCAGGCGGCACGCGGGTGCTGCTCGGCTAGCGGTCAGGACCCGGCCAATCCGCCGTTCTGCCTGATCGGGGACTCCGGCACCGCCACGTCCCACATGTTCATCGCCCTGGGCACCGAGTCCGCCGCTACTCAGCGGGCCAGGGCAGGCCCCGGCCCGAGCCAGCAGGATCGCACTGCCAGGGCGTGGAGCTTGCCCAGAGGTCAAGGGGAACGTCCTGCAGACCGCACCTCATGTACGTGACGTCAATGAGGTGCGGTCTGTGGGACGTCAGGTTGCGCGGCGGAGGGGGATGACGACGTTCTCGCCCATGCGCTTGGGATCGAGCCGGTAGTACTTGATGTGCCCGATCTTCTCGGTTTCCTCAAGCCACCCGGCTTCGATGACCTGCTTGCGGGTGCGGGAGAAGACGGTAGGGGCCATGCCGACGAGCTTGGCCAGCTCGGCGGCAGTCGTGAGAACGGCACCTGACCGGTCGGTCGGGTGTAGGGCGTACAGCATGACGACGAGACGCTGGTTGGCGGTCATGCCGGCCGTCTTCTCAAGCAGCTCGAGGTTCTTCTGCTTGTCGTCACTGCTGATCACTGGGCCTCCCACCGCGCAGGGGCGTTCTCGTCGAATCCGGGGATGTCCGGCGGGTTGCACGTCTTCACCGCTTCACGCTGCTCAACCCCTGTTCCGTGGAAGGCAATGTAGGGGGTGATCCGGTAGAAGTTGTAGTTCCCGATCCGTCCTCTAACGACGAGGATGCGGTGTTTGGCCAACTTCCTATTGATCTTCCCGACGGCATCGGTGGACATTCCCACTCGTTTGGCGATGTCCGCACCGGTGGCCCTCAACGGTTCCATGCCCTCGGGTGAGACGCCGATCCACCACAGGACGAGGAACTTCTGGCTGGGCGTGAACGCCTTGGATTCGGTGATCGCCTCGACGCGCGCCTTGTCTACCTGTGTGTGCCTGCCGGAGAAGGCGTATGGCGCATAGGGGACCGGCTCGCCTGTGTCGGCGTCAACCAGCCTACGTACTGCTCCCAACGGTCCCTCCGCGCAAGGGGGTTGATGAATGGTGCATGAGCAACGGCCGTGAGGCCGACTAGATGAACCTAACGTACATGAGCAGGAAGTCAATTAACTCCGCCTGTCGGCCGTGTCGCGTGCTGACACGCTCCGATGTTCCGCCGCGCGGTTCGGCAGCTACGACGCGCAGTCATGTACGTGAAGTGCATCTGGTACGTCTGCAGGATCGCGGTACCCAGACTCTGGAGTCGTGGTGGCAGATCCCTCGATCGCTATCCCTGGTTGCTGAGTCGTGGTGTGCGTTTCCTGAGACCGTGTAGCACGACTGAGGGAACTGGGCACCCGGGTCTGCAGATCGTCCTATACGGTCGGTGGATCTGCCTGCCAGTTCCGCCGATCTTGGTGGTGCAGGGTATTTCCGCAGGTCAGAGGCGCTTTGGCGGCTGCGCTCTCTCCTCCTACGAAGGAGGCCGCACCTGCACGTCACCAATCTGGAGCCGCTTCCCTGCCCCGTCAGCTCAGCCACACCGCACTTGCCGCATCATCACCTTGTGGAAGCACTCAACGGTGGGAAAAGCGGACCTCAGCCCTTTGCCCGCGCCTCGGTCCGGTCCGGTCAGCAGTCGAAACTCAACCCAGCACGCTGAGGTTGTCCCGCGGCGGGGCTCCGTACACACGACCCCGCTGCTTACCGGCGCGCACGGTCTGCACCACGACGAAACGGATTCGCGCCGGGAAGTGGCGGGGCAGCGGGGTCCAGGGGCCGGCGAAGGCCCCTGGTACCACGCTGCCAAGCCACCGGGGGATGCCACCACGCACCGGTTGCCCCGTGACGGGCCGACCTTCCTTGCGGTCTTGGGCGTCTGTGACCGCCGTGTGGGCACTCGCCGGCACGCCAAGAGAGGTCTGGGCGGAAAGGCATGGGCGAGTCGAAGAGGGTACGGCGCTACAGCCCGGGAATCTGCCGGTGTCGGCACACTGCCAGCTCCGGGGGCGGGCGCGAGGCGTTGACAGAGACATCGTTGGCTTTGTCCGCGAGAACGAGAACGGACAGCACTTCGACAGTGGTCCGGGAGATGTCTTGCCTAGGTGTCTTGCCGTCGGCGCTGGTTCGGAATGTTCACGCGTTCTGACAGCACCGGGCCTTCCTAGCGGCCGAGCGCGGCGGTGGTCTCAGCGCCAGTCGTCGATCACATACGCGTCGGGGTGGCTGTACCCGGGTTCGTTGGGCCTGTGCATGGTCACGCCCTGCAACCAGGTGCGGAAACCACGGTCGATCATGCGCCGGTAGGCATCCGGGCGGCCCAGGTTCATGCCAGCGTCCAATTGCCCCAGCCCGCGCTCGGTGGCCAGCCGCTCGCACGCGTCGAGCAGTCGCTCGAACCGGTCGGCGGCCTCCGGACCAGGACGTACGGCGCCGAATTTGACGAAGCACACGTCCACTCCAGCCTCCGACCCGGCTCCGCAGTGGCAGACGGCCAGGCCGTCGAGCTCGGAGCCGGCGCCATGGAGCAGGATGGTGTCACCGAGTCCCTGCGCGTGCGCGGCCACGATCTCGCGTTCCAGGCTCAGGCCCTCGTACACGGCTCCGGTCAGTGCGCTACAGAGGCTCAGCGCGTCGAGCCGCTCGGCAGCGGGCAGTTCGCCATAGAGCACCCGGCCGGGGACTGCAGCACTGTCTGTGACCTGCTTCTTCATGATGGCTGTGAGGAATCGAGGCCAGAAACCGTACCGGCGGTAGAGCTCAAGATGCTTGGGACTGTGCGAGAAGGTGAACAGGCCGAGGTGGCGGTTCCCCCAGGCGTCGAAGCAGTCCATGACCGGCTCCATCAGGTGCCTGCCGATGCCCTGGTCCCACAGATCCGGATGTACGGTCAGCGGTCCGAACAACCCGACGCTGCCCCAGTTGGCGGCGAAGTTCGATCCAACTACTTCACCCTCGACCGTCGCCGCGAACGCCGCCTGTGGATCGGCCGCCCAGCGGGTGCGGACGTAGTCGCTGGTCCCGAACGGATCAGGCGTCCCCAGGAAGGCCCCGAAGGCGGCCCTGCAGATCTCATCGGCCCGATCCAGGTCCGCCTCACCCAGCGGGCGGACTGATACCGGGGCCGCGCCACTCTTGCGCTCCGCTCCTGGTGGGACCATCACGCTCACCTTCCTACCCCCTTTCCATCGCACCACGGAGGTGCGCCGCAGGCGAGGTGAACGGTCCGGCGACACCCCCGAGGATCGAGGGCCGAGCCGGTCTACCTTGCCTTTCCGCGGAAACAGCAGCGCAGGTAGCTGGCGGGGGCTGTCCGTTCTCGTGAACATCGCCGCCTCCGGTCGGCGGGTGCCTCCCGGAGCCGTGAACATCTGCTGCCGGAAGTCGTGAACAAAGCCACATCGTCGTTGGTGACTGAACAGTGGCCGGATCGGCACTGCGGCGAACAACGCAGTCGGCACAGACACGGTCGGCGTAGACGCTGTGCGCACTGTTGGCTTCCTGGAGGCTGGTCGTGTGCTGGCACCCCGCGCGGCAGAGCCCATCTCAGCGGCCCGGCTGCGAGCACGGGTCGGGCGATACCGGGGCCAGGCCGACCCTCAGCCGTACGGCGCCCGCCGCAACCGCGCCATCCGTGCGTCCTCGGAAACGGCGTCGCCGGGGAGAAGACTGCCTCCTGCCGAGGGTGCAGATGGTGAAGAGCTCATCGCGGTGCGCAGAGACTCGGCGATGAGGAAGGAAAAGAGGAAGGAGAACGAGTTGCGGCCCCGCTCAGAGGTTGCTGGTGTCCAGGTCGAGGCCGAACGGCTCCGGGATCCGCAGGCTGGTGCCGTAGGGGTGGGGGCCGTCGGCGCGGGTGTAGCCGAGCTGGCCGGGCTCGGAGTAGAGGGTGACGGACCGCTCCTGACGGTCGACCAGGAGGTAGAGCGGCGCCCCGTACTCGGCGTACCTCTTGCGCTTCACCACCCGGTCGGTGTCCGCGTTGGACTCCGAGGTGACTTCGACGACGAGCAGCGTTTGGTCGGGGAGAAGGGCGCCGGCGCCCTTCGCGGCCGCTGCCGGCACCACCGCGATGTCCGGTACGTACCAGTTGGATGAGCCGGGAAGGTCGAGGTTGCCGCTGCCGGTGACGCAGTCCAGTTCGCGTGCGCGGGCGCGGATCTGGTCGCGGATCGTCTCGGCGGTGGCTTCGTGGTCCCAGGTCGGCGACACCGGCTCGATGACCCCTTCGATGATCTCGGCGCGGTCGCCGCGGATGTGTTGGAGCGCGTATTTGAGGGCGCGCTCGGGGTCGACGCCGTTGCTGTAGTCGGCTGGCGCTTCGCTCACCGGGACCGTCCTTGGGCTGGCCTGTGCTCGTCTTCAACCTAGCGCCCCACGGGCCGGGCGGCGGGGCGTAGTGGGTTGCTGTCCTTCGTGGGGGGGGGTATTCGCTCGTCGGTCGGTCGCCCCTTCGCGGCCTGCGCGATGGTGGCTTTGCTGAGCCGGAGGGTGCGGGCGAGGGTGGGCAGGGTGGTCTTGTCGATGCCGCGGATTGCAGCTGCGGCTCGGGTGTCTCCGTTGCGGGGGAGGGGCAACGCGTCCTTGGCGCCGTGTGTCGCCGGTGATGGTGTGCTGGAGGAGGTGTGCCCGGCGAGGTAGGCGGCCTTTCCAGTGTCGGAGGGTTCGGGTTCGGGTGAGGCCTCGGGAGCGGGGTGTGGGTGCGGGTGTGGGGGTGGGTGTGGGTGCGGTGCCGGCCAACGAGTCCCCCTGCGGTTTGTGCGGTGGTGCACCATTCATGGCCTGCGCCCTCATTGCTACCGCCGACTCACCAGGGAACCGCATTCCCATCGATCAAGCGCGGAAGATGAGGCTCATCGCCGACGTCCGCTGTGAGCGTGGTGCGCGGCACGCTGACCACTGCGTCGTAGGCGTCCAGGACGGGAACGGGCAGGAAGCCGTCGTCCATGCGGAGGGAGGCGGGTTCCGGTAGGCCTGATGAGGGTGAGATGGCCGGGCCCTGGAGGGGCAAGGCAGTCCGTCAGACCGGACCACCGGCAACCCGGCCAGACCAACTCGTGCGGGCCGCCTGATCCACTCACCGGGATTCTGCCAGGCCTACCCTCGTGGGACTCTCTCAGCATCCGCAGCGGGAGTTGAGAAGATGACGGTGCCTCACTATCTACGTTGCAGGGACTTCCGTGCCTCTGACCAAGACAATCATGGTGAGAGATCAAACCCACAGGCGGGAGACGACCGGATGACCGCATCGAGGGCCGCCCTCACTCGGGACAGCCTGCGAATGAAGATCACCGTCCAGCAGGTGCGGCTCGGGGATGAGGAATACCGAGTGATCAGCCCATTCAAACCACTGAAGAACGGGGCCCTCTACCAATCCAAATTTGACCAATACAACATGTATGTGGACCGGACGGACGGCCGACGCATTGGCGCCCTGTGGCTGCTCGCAGCGCGATCCCCGCGGTCCTTGGTCTACCTGCCGACGCGCACCCCTGCAAAGGAGCTCGGGGGTATTCACGACGACGAGACGCCGCTCGACCTCGTGCTGGCCCACCGGGCATTACAGTTCCGGCCATCCCGATGGAAGAAGCTGCGGGCGCACATTCGTGCAGGGAACGCTCCCCGCGAAATACGCACCGCAAGGCTGCCGGAGGGAGACCTGTCGGCCGACATCTGCGAGATCAATTACGCGGCACCAAGCGATCCAAAGAACAGGAACCTGCTCCACCAGCACGTCCACGCCGAGACCCTGTTCCTGACAGGCAGTACGACGGCGTTTCGGGAAGCGGCTCCGCACATATTCACCGTCACGAAGGAAGGCCCTCCCGCTGCCGCTACAGAGCTGTACCTTTCCGGCGCATGTAACTACCACGTCTGCCGGAGCATCTACCACTGGCCAGATTTGTATGCACACGGGTGGGAACAAATCCACGTGGAGTTCTGCCCGCCATGGTCGCGATGATCAGACGCGGACTGACAAGGCAGGAAATCCACCCGAGGAGCCCACATTCGGATCGCCTGGTCACATGTCGGGAAGGCCACGGCCACCGGCCTCCTCGCCTCTGAACCCGAATAGCCAGACGCCCAGCATCTTCCTTATCGCTGCGCCTGCGGCCACGACTCGAGTCACGGCGCAGTGTCGCGGGTTCCGCCGGCCGTCGGATCGCAAACAGGCTCTTAGCTTGTTCTTTATGGTCTGAGTTGGTTTCGTTCGGTGATGCTCTCGGGTCGTTTCACGGTCTTGCCCACGTCGTAGCGGGTGGCGGGCCGCCGGTTCTTCGAGCCAAGTGGCCTTCCAGGGCCGGGAGTTGAGGGTTTGGGTGCACGGGCCGGACAGTGCAGGTGCGGGCGGAGGTTCCGAAACCCTCGGCGGACTCGGGCCGGAGTGAGTCGGCCGGGCTCGGCGGGCTTCTCCCACGGCCGCCGCAAGTCGGCGGCGGCCTCGCGCAGAAGACGGATCTGGGTGTGCGCGGCGATGATCAGCCAGGTCCAGCGCTCGCCGGCCTCGGGGGTTCGCAGCTTCGGACGGGTCCACCCGAGGGTCTGCTTCATCAGCCGGAAGGTGTGCTCCAGGTCGAATCTCCGTAGGAACGCCTGCCAGCGGACGTCGACGTCTTCGCCGCTCAGACCGGTGGCCGACGACCACAGCCAGAGCGGGAGCGGGTCTCCGCCGCCGGGCAGGCGGTCGACATGGAGGCGGATCAGCGTGCCCTCGATGATGGGGAGTTCGCCGGTGTGGTCGATCCACGCGGAGCGGGTGGTCAGGCGGGGGTGGATGCGGTCCCAGGCCATCGCGCGGGCGGTGCCGTACCGGTCGGTGACCTGCACGGTTGCCGCGTCCGGCTCGCCCCAGGTCTCCGGCTTGGCGAAGCGGAACTCCTTGCCGTGCTTCGGCGGGCGCCCGCCCTGGGGATAGGCCAGGGCGTACTCCTTGAGCGAGGGCGTCGGCCGTCGCATCACCCGGTCCGAACGCATGCGTCCAAGGACCTCGACGGGGAGGCCGTCGAGGAGGTGAGCCATGCGCGGGGCGTCGTATCCGGCGTCGAAGACAATGAGGATGTTGCGGTCGCCGTAGTGCCAGCGGCCCATCTCGATGAGGTCGGTGACCACCCGGCGGAGCTGGGCAGCGGTGACCTCGGCGACGTCGTCCTCGGGTCCGAGACGGACGGCGTCCAGGAGCTGGCACCAGGACGTCCGGCCCCATTCGAGGGCGGCGACGAACGAGTACGGCCAGCCGGGGATGAACTGGCCCGAGGACCTTCCGCTGCGGCCGTAGACATGGCAGAACAGGCGGTCCGCGCTGGTCGGCGCGTCGGGTCGGAGCCAGTTGCTGACGTCGACGGCCAGGACCAGGCGCCCGTCGGCGGCCCGCGGCATCGGCAGACCGGCCAGCACCTGCCGCAGCCGGGGCATGTCCACGTTCCCGCTGTTCAACGCCTCATACATCGCGCCGTGCCCCCGCCGGTGCTCGGCCACCAGCGTCAGGTCCACGGGCGACGTCACCGGACCGTCCGCGCACAGCAACGCATCGACGAGCTCGAACAGTTCATCCCCACGCGTGGTCAGGCAGTCGTATAAATCCTCCCGGAAGCGTGACGTCACCGCGAACGCATCCTGCTGGACATCGTGGGGCAGGAGACTCACCTCCGGCGGCGGTCTTGGGGCTGGTGAAACTCGCGCTCTGGTCAGCACGAAGGATCACGCCAAGACCGCCGTCCGTATACGCAGAACTCCCTGGTGAGTGAACCTGTTCGGGCCGTTTTTCGAGCTATCGTCACCAGATGCCTGAAGCTCCCGAGAAGTTCAACACCGCGATGACCACCTGGCAGGAATGGCAGGACGCCCCCTGGGGCCGTTTGCGATACGCGATCGCCGAGGCGAACCTCGCCCGGCATCTCGACGACCTGGGCGACGGGCCGTTGCGGATACTCGACCTGGCTGGCGGTGACGGTGGCGACGCGATCCGGCTGGCCGCCCGTGGGCATCACGTCACCATCGTCGACTACGCACCCGCCATGCTCACCGCTGCGACCGAACGAGCCTCGACGGCTGGCCTGACAGAACTGATCACCTGCGTGCGCGCCGACGTGACCGCTCTGCCCGCCGATCTCGCCGATGGAGCCTTCGATGTGGTCCTGTGCCACAACCTTCTCCAGTACGTGGACGACGTGCCGGGCGTCCTCGCCACGGCCCTTGCGCCGCTGAAGTCCGGCGGGCTGTTCTCGATGATGGCGATCAACCGTCATTCGACCGCCCTAACCATCGCCCTTCGCGAGGCCGACCCTGCCGCCGCGCTGGCCTCGCTCGGCACAGACCAGTCCCGGACCCAGATGTTCAACTCGGCGGTGACACTCCACACGGCCGAAGAGATCATCCCTGTCTTGCAAGGCCTCGGCTGTCAGGACGTAAAGCACTACGGCATCCGCAGCTTCTGCGACTACATCACCGACGACGCGCGAAAGTACGACCCGACGTTCTACGCCGACCTTGAGCAACTGGAACTCGCCACGACTGCGCGTCCGCCCTACATGCACACCGCTCGGCTGTTCCAGCTGACGGCGCGGAAGCGGGACATCTGAGCTCGGACCATAAGGAACAAGCTCAGGGCCTGTCCGACGGGTCGGTGACGGTCGGGGCTGGGGGCGCTGATTACCTGTGCCGACGGCAGATCAAGCACACGATGCCGAGCCCGGGAACCAACGGGTCAACCGCCGTCGCTGCGGCAGCAACGGCGGCCGACCCACCGGCTCCGACAAAGCAGTGTCCTGTGGATCTTTTGGCCGCCGGAAGATGGCGGGGCCGTCGGTTCCGCCACGGTGGGATCGACAGCCCGTATGGCGTCACCTGCCCGCCCCGCGGAACCACGTCCTAACCCCGTCCTAGGGAACGAGAACGATCTTTCCCTTCACTCGCCCGCTCTCGATCAGACGGTGCGCCTCGGCCACCTCCGTCAGCGGCATACTGCGTTGAACGTGTACCCGTAGCCGCCCCTGCTCGATGAGCGCGTTGAGCTTCTCCAACGAGGCGTAGTCAGGCTCGACGCCGAGTGCGGCGAAGCGCACCCCCCGCTCGGCCAGGCCCGGCACGGCCGCCGCACGGGTGGCGCTCACCAGGATCCCGCCGGGCCGCAGCACCTCCACCGCCCGCGTAGCGTCGTCACCTGGGACCAAGTCGAAGAGCACGTCGACATCCCGTACCGCCGCACCGACATCGGTCGTGGTGTAGTCGACGGTCTCGTCCGCGCCGAAGCCGCGCACGAAGGCGTGTTTCTCCGCCCGCGCGGTGCCGATGACGTACGCCCCGAGCGCCTTGGCGACCTGTACGGCCAGGTGGCCCGTCCCGCCGGCCGCCCCGAGAACCAGCACCCGCTGCCCGCTCGACACCCGCGCTGTGTCCACCAATCCCTGCCAGGCGGTGAGCGCCGCCATCGGCAGCGCCGCAGCCTCGACGTGTGTGAGGGCGGCGGGCTTGTGGGCCAAGTGGCGGGGCGGGGCGGTGACGTACTCGGCGTAGCCGCCGCCGCGCCACGGGAAGTGCACCAGTCCGTACACCTCGTCGCCCGGCGCGAAGCGGGTGACGCCGGGCGTGACCGCCTCGACCACCCCCGAGACGTCCCAGCCGGGGATGAACGGCAGCGTTCCCCAAGGGACCACGCCTGCCCGGAACTTCGCGTCCACCGGGTTCACGCCGGCCGCTTCGACCCGCACCAGCACCTCGGTGGCCACCGGCTCCGGACGCTCCACCTCCGTCACACGCAGCTCCTCGGGACCGCCGAAGGCAAGCTGACTGACGGCGCATGACATACCCCTCTTACTGATCGTCTTGCTGATCTCTCACGGTCGCCGCGCGGCGCACACCAGCCTGCGCCACGCAGTGACACTTGAGAAGAAGGCACCCTCCTGATACCCAGGTTCCCTATGGATACCTGCAATGACCTGCGGCAATACGGTGGAGCCGACGCCTACTTCCAGACCTGCCCGTCCCGCCCGGTACTGTCACTGCTCACCAGCAAATGGGTTCTGCTCACGGTCGGCGCCCTCCAACAGGGGCCGCTACGCTTCAACGCACTGCGCCGCCGCCTGGACGGCGTCACGCAGAAGATGCTCACGCAGGCACTGCGGACCCTGGAGCGCGACGGCCTGGTCACCCGCACCGTCTACCCCACGATCCCGCCGAAGGTCGTATACGAACTCACCGAGCTCGGTCACAGCCTCACCGGCCTGCTGACGGCGGTCCAGGACTGGTCCGAGGAACACCAAGGTGAGGTACTCGCCGCCCGCCGTTCCTATGACCGGCGGGCGGCGGCCGAGGTGGAGCCGATCCGGCCTGCCGGCGACTGAGGGCTGTCCGAGGGCTGTCCGGCAGGTCCTCACCGGAGCCGAAGCCGGGCCGGATCTCGGTGAACCGGGACCGGTCGAAACCGGTGGCCGGCCGCCATGACCGCCTCGCCGCTGCCGGTTGGTTGGCCCGCTGGTCCCGGCGCTCGGGGATAGGGGATAGGGATAGGGATAGGGGATCGTATGCCGGATCTGCCGTCGTCGCAGGTAGCGGCGGTTGTGGCGGGAGCCGTACGCCTTGTCCCCGCAGGGCTGGTCCGGGCGCGTCCGCGGATGACCTCCAGCCGGTCTCGGAACGAGGATACGAACGCGGATACGGTCCAGAACCGGGGTCATCTACGGGGCATCTGCGGGGCATCACCCCACTGTCCGGCGTGATCGAAACGGCCAGCGGGCGGCATCCGCCGTCACTCGCCAGATGAATCTTCGTCGTGACGCCCGCCGCCACGTGAACGACCGATCGCTTCATCGGGGCGATGCCGGGCAGGAGGGCGGCGTCGCCCCAGTAGCCGTGCCGGTGTGACGACACGCAGGCGTCGTCGCCGTCGCACGGTCACATCAAGCGGCGGATCAGGCGTTCCTTGGCGGCGGTGAAGGGCGGGTAGATCGCCCGTACCGTGTCCGGGGAGAGGGGCTTGTCCAGGACGGCCTTGGCGTTGCTGAACGTCTCGATGGAGTGCCTGCCGTGGTAGCGGCCCTGGCCGCTCTCGCCGACGCCGCCGAAGGGCAGGCCGGGGACGGTGAGATGGGCGTTGGGGAGGCCGAAGCCCACCGCACCCGAGGAGGTTTCGGTGAGCAGGCGTTGCCGTGTGCGCCGGTGCGGGGTGAAGGCGTACAGGGCGAGTGGCTTGTCGCGGGCGTTGACGAAGGCGATGGCCTCATCCAGGTCCGGCATGGGCAGCACCGGCAGGATGGGGCCGAAGATCTCCTCGCGCATCACGGGGGCGTCCGGGTCGACGTCGGCGAGCACGGTGGGCGCCACATAGCGGGAGGCGCGGTCGTGTGCGCCGCCGGTCACCACACGGCCGCTGTCGAGCAGGGCGGTGAGCCGGTCGAAGTGGCGCTCGTTGATGATGCGGCCGTAGTCGGGGCTCTGGGCTGGGTCCGGACCGTACATGGCCTCGATGGCACGGGCGAGGTGATCGTGCAGGGCGGCCGCCGTGCCGCCGATGGCCAGGACGTGGTCAGGGGCCGTGCAACTCTGTCCGGCATTGAGGAACTTGCTCCAGGCGATGCGGCGCGCGGCGACGGCCAGGTCCGTCCCCGGCTCGACCAGCACCGGGCATTTGCCGCCCAGTTCCAGGGTGACGGGCGTGAGGTGGCGGGCCGCCGCCGTCATGACGATCCGGCCCACCGTGCCGTTCCCGGTGTAGAGGATGTGGTCGAAGCGCTGCTCCAGGAGCCGCGTGGTCCGCTCGGCGGCACCCTCGACGACCGCGACGGCGGCCGGGTCCAGGTAGCGGGGCAGGAGCCGGGCCAGCGCGGCGGAAGTCGCCGGAGCCAGTTCGCTGGGCTTGAGCGCCACACAGTTGCCCGCGGCGATGGCGCCCACCATCGGGGCGAGCGAGAGCATCACCGGGTAGTTCCACGGGCTGATGATCAGGACTGTGCCGAGCGGTTCGCGTATGGTCCGTGCCCGCGCCGGGAGCAGGGCCATGGGCACCGGAACGCGCTGCGGGCGAAGCCATCGCTCCAGGTGGCGCAGCGTGTCGTCGATTTCGTTGGTGACGAACCTCAGCTCCGTGGTCAGCGTCTCCACGGGGCTCTTGCCCAAGTCGGCGCGGAGCGCCTCGGTGAGGGCGGGTGCCTGTTCGGTCACCATCGCGCGCAGGGCGCGCAGTTGGCGGCGCCGCCAGGACAGCGGGCGTGTCCGGCCCGTGCCGAAGGTCGCGCGCAGCCGGCTGATCGTGTCGGCCGGGTCTTGGGGTGCCGTGACGAGGGCGCCTCGCACCCCGTCAGCATGCAGTTCGTTCGCCACCTTGCCTCCTCTGCCTCCTCAACAATGCAACGGTGCGTTGCGTTTCGACGGTAGCCTCCACGGGAGCCCATATGCAACGCACCGTTGCATTGCATTAACCTCAGGGACATGACGACGGAAAGCCGCCCGCGGCGCGCCCCCGGCGACGGTCCGCGCCGCAAGCAGGAGATCTTCGACGCTACGTTGCGCGCGCTGGCCCGCGACGGCTTCGAGAACATGACGATCGAGGGCATCGCCGAACACTCCGGCGTCAACAAGACGACCATCTACCGGTGGTGGCCCTCCAAGTCCGCGCTCCTCGGCGCGGCCCTGATCGACGCACCGCTGCTCGAACTGGCGATCCCCGACACCGGGGACCTCCGCAGCGACCTGGAGCAGCTCGTCAACAGCGTCATCGGTCTCCTGACCGAGCAGCCCGCGGGCGCCGTCGCACGGGCCGCGTTGGGAGCCGCCGTCGGCGATCCGGAACTCGCGACCCACATCAGGGCCTTCTTCGCCGACCGCCTCGCCCGCGAGCAGTCGGTGATCGACCGCGCCGTCGCACGCGGCGAACTGCCCTCCGGCACCGACACGATGCTCCTGATGGACCTGCTCGCCGGCGCGGTCTGGCTGCGCGTGGTCTTCCGCCGCGAGCCCCTGGGCGAGGACTTCGCGGGACGGACGGTGGCGGCGGTCCTCGACGGCGTCGGCGCGGCAGCGTGAGAGCGGCTTGAGAGCGGCTTGAGAGCGGCTTGAGGACACAGAGCCTGCTGTGTCTGCGGGGTGGTGTGCGGGAGGTGCGGCTGAAAGCGCGGCCGCGTCGGTACGGCGTTCACGCCGTGGGGGTCCGGGGCAGCATCGAAGTGTCTGGAAGAACCGGCCGCAGCCCCGAGTTACCGAGTTACCGGCCCAAGCTCCGGCTTACCGGCCCAAGCTCTGGCGCCGCGGGTTCTTCCGGGGCGATCGGGACCACGAGTTCCTCGAATGTGCACTCCTGGTGCGGTGGGCGCCTGGTGCGGTGGGCGCCTGGTGCGGTGGGCGCCTGCTCCTGGCGGGCGCGTGCGGACATGCGAAAGGGGCCCACTCCTGGCGGGCCCCTTGGGGTGGTGTTGTCGGTGGCGTGTGCTAGCCCTGTCCGGCCGATCTTCTCGGAGCCGCGACGACAGCTACGGCGCCTCACCGAGTTGTCGGAGCCGCCCGAGTACGCCCAGTACGAGGACGATCCTCCGCCTTGCTCCTCCGCTCACTTCCCCCTTGTCGTCCTGTGCTACCTCGTCAGCAGCCCGGGAACGTCGCCGGCGGGGTTTCGAAGGTCCCTTGCCCCTGGACCTTGATCAGGCCAACGGCGCTCTTGCAGGGCCAGCTCATCTTCCACGTACTGGTGGCCCGGTCGCCGTCGCTGATGGTCTCCAGCCTGTCGTACGACGACGAACCGTTCATGCGGTACCCGAGCTGGGCCTTGATGTTCGCGCCGCCCTTCTTGGTGTAGAAGACGTCGATGGACTGGGGCCGGCTGTTCATGGCGATGCAGAGTTGTCCCTTGCTCAAGCTGGTGCACTTGACATGGTCCGACCCTGACGCCACCTTCTGCGACGCCTGGGTGGGCGTCGCCTTCGCTCCAGCCGCGTGAGCCGGAACAGTGAGAAGCGAGAAACCGACGGCCGCACACGCGGCGGCTGCCAGTGAGGCACGACGAATCATGGAGATCCCCCCGTTCAGTAGTTGCCTGACCGTACAAAAGATCAAATCACTGGCACGACCCATTTTCGGACAACTTTCCGCCTTGTTCGAGCCGAAGGCGTGAGGTTGCCGCATGGGTCCGCGAGTCCCCTGACGTGGCCGTGAAGCCGGAAACGGCGGCGCCGGGACCCGACAAGGCCGAGGAGATCGCAACGCTCGGACACGGAATCCGGCCGAACGTGCCGCCCCTGACCGGAAGGCCGCTCTTGCGGCTGCACGACCGTCGCCGACTTTGGTGCATGTCCTGGTCGCTTTGATACATGTCCTGGTCGGTCGCCCTGGTCGGTCGACTCCGGCTGAGCGGACACAGGGCGCCTCTCCGTACAGCCGCGAATCCACGCAGTGCGCAGCATCGATGCGTGCGGGTACGGGCAAACGGTCGCCGCCTCGCCGCGTGCTCCGGCCTCGCGGCCGGCCGTGACTGCTTTGACGCTGTCCTCGCGTGTCCCCACGCTGCGTCTGGCCGGTCGCCTTTCGGCAGTGTCGCCGCCTTCCTCCTGGTGGGTGGCGGCGACGGCGGCGGCCTCGGCAGCGAACGTCTCGTCGTCGGCGAGGCGCCCCTAAGCCTGCGGGTCCGGTGCCGGCGACATGGCATCGGCGAGGGCGTCACGGTCGGCGAGCATGTCGTCGATGGCATCGACGGCATCGACGGCATCGACGGTCTCGGCCGGCTGCGGTAGGTCGACGGCGTCGCGGCGGTCCATCTCCGCGGCGATCTTGAGTAGCTCCTGGCTGGTGGCGTACTGCATGCACCAGGCGAGTTCATCGTCGGACACGCCCGTGAGGTCGTCGAGCAGGCGCCCGCCGGGAAACAGACGGGCGAGCAAGTCGCGCCTGTTGGCCTCGGCGGCGAGCTGGGCAAGCGTTGCCAGGTCGGCGCCACGGGCGCGGGCGGCGAGGTCGTGGTTGGACAGGCCGACCAGTTCCGGCGACGCCCGGCAGACGGGTGGCGAGGTCGCGGCGGTCGGCCTCGGCTATGACGCGCAATGCGTCGCCGTCGTCGAGGTGCTGGTAGGTGCGGGCGAGTTCGGCGTCGCTGAACTGTGTCAGGTCCTCGGCGAGGGTTCCGCCGGGTGCGATGCGGGCGAGCAGGGCGTCGAGGTCGCGGCGGTCGGCCTCGGCCTCGATCCTTCCGCGGGCGCGGTCGTCGAGCAGGCCAGACCCTTCGGCGGCGGCGAGCTGGTCGTCGCTCATCTCCCGTGCGGTCTGCTCGTCCCCCGACCAGATGCGGGCGGCCTGGACCTGTTGCTCGGTCGCCTCGGTCCGCTTCTCCGGGAGGTTCGATGCGCCTGGCTGCAGCGCCGTTGCCCACTTGTGGCGGCGGGATGCAACCGCCGGCCCCGTTCGCGCTCGGTATGGCACGATCTGCGGCATGAAGAACTACCACGGGACCCATGCCGCGTAGGCCCCCGCACAATGTCCGGGCTGGGCTCCCCGCCCGCCGACCGGACCGTGACGCCGTGGCCGACATCGACGGCCTGTCCGCGCGGGCGATGTCCGAGATCCGGCGGATAGAGCGCGCTCGCACCTACCTGGAACCGGGGCAGACCGTAGCGGCGGTGCGGCTATGGAAGAACCACGTGCGGCTCCCCAAGAGCCAGTTGTGGGCAGACTGGGAGTGGGGCGACGAACTGCACTGGGACTGCTGCGGCAATCCATTCCACGCCAGGGATCTTCTGGCGGACATGGTCAACGCCCTCCCGGCCCGCAGTGCGGCCGAGTTGCGCAGGCTGGTCGAACGGCTCGACGCGCTGGCCGGACGCCAGGACATACCGCGCCAGGTGCCGCCAGCGGTACCGCCGTGGCATGTGTGGTGACCGCGCCCGTACCTCTGGGCCGTACCCATCCAGCACGCGACACCACGGGCTGTCCGGCGGGGCACGGGCGAAGCCAGATGCTTGACCGCTTCCGCTTCCGCTTCCGCTTCCGCTTCCGCTTCGGCGCCTGATGCTCCCGTCCGACGCGGGCGTGACGTGGAGCAATACGCCGTGCTGTACCTGCCGGACGTGTGCTCCCCGCGGACGCGGAATGCCGGGCGCCCCGGGTAGGAACGGCGCGGGCGCACAGCGTCGTACGGGCCGCGCGGGCCGCGACGACCGCCGCCGTAGCTTCCTGGTCGAGGAAGAGGAGACCTGGCTGCCGCGGCGCAACACGGTGCCGCGGGTCATCGAGTAGGCAATCGCGCAGGTGTGGCGGTGGGCGCGGGGCGGCCGCGGGCTGTCGCTCGCAGCAGCCCGGGTGCACGCCACGTTCCTCACGGGCGAAGGCTGGCGCGAGACTGAAGACACCACAGCGGCCAAGTCTTGTGGATTCCGCACCCCGTACGCTCGTCCGTCAACAGGCCGACGCGGACAAAGAGGGAGCGCATGACGGGGGACAATAACGTACGCGGGCTCGCCACAGGAGCCGGCCGAGCGGCCCAGCCGGCCGGGAACGCCCCTCCCCGACGCCGCACGGGCCCCGTTCACTGGCTCTTGTTCAACAGCGCGTGCGCTGCGGCCTCGGCGGCCCTGATGTGGTTCTCGCCGGTGGTGCCCCTGCCGGCCGTGCTGCGCGGCGCAGGTTTCCTCATCTCCGCGCTGCTGATCCCCCTGGCGCTCATTCTGGTGCCGGTCTTCTGGTTCCGCCGCGTCCCTCGCAAGAAGCGGAAGGTGGCCTGGGAGCTCACCATCGCCGTCATCGCCGCAGCCGGGCTTGCGGTCGTCTCCCATGGGGCCGGCGACGATCGGGCAATGCAGGAACGTGGCCGGTGGACCAAGGCCGTCGTGGTCGAGGTCGAGGACCTCAAGAGCGACAAGTGCACGCTCCGCACTCGCGACGGCCAGGAGATCTCCCCTCAGCTGGGGGAGGGCGACGGCTGTGATGCGGAACGGGTTGAGCCAGGCGATCAAGTGCAGGTGTTGTACGACCCCGAGGGCGCGGCCGGCCCGGCGGACGAGACGCAGACCAGCTCGTACGCAGGGGTGATCGGCGGCCTGGCAGCGCTGATCGTCGCGACGGGCACGTGCGGATGCCTACGGATGAATCGGTGGGACAACGAATACGACGGGAACACCCCCTAGGACAATGCGGTGGGGACAAGGCGGATGGGTGCGCGGCAGCATCCCCCTGCTGCCCTGGCAAGAGACCTGGTGCCTCCCAAACTCATCACCATCACCCGGCCGTGGTTCGGGGTGCCTCTCGCCGCGGGGGAGATCTGCGACACCACACCGGGGATGGTCACCAGGTGGTCCGCGACGTCGTGGGGGTGCCACAGATCGCCATGGAAGTCGGGGATGGGGACGGTGAGGTCGAAGGCTTCCCGCGCGTGATCTGCTGGATGTGAGGCCTACCGGAGCGGCGAGTAGGGCACGCGTACGCATGACCGACGGCCACCGGGCCGGGAGTTCGGCGGCCGTCGTCACACCTTGCACTCGCTGCGTCTGCGTCTGCGCCCGGCACCGGTGCGAGCAGCTTGCCGCGCCCACTCACGGGTTGGATGGCGGCTTCTACGAGCAGGGTTCGCCCTCATGGAGAGCATCGAGGACGGTCTGCCTGATGGCCTGATGGCCTGACGGTCTCTGGTGTGGCCCCGCTGGCGCCCCCGGTCGTTCTGCCCGCACGGCCGTTCGGCCGGCAAGGCCCGGGGACCGGCGACGGCGACCAGGAGCTGGTCCTCGAGGATCTCACCCGGGAGCAGGTTCTGGACTGGCGCAACCGCGCCGCCGCCGACTGCCAGCTGGTGTTCGACCACATTGAGCGGTGCGGCGAGGCGTCGGTGCAGCGGCTGTTCACCGGGCGTTCGCGGCGACAAGTGCGGCGCGGTGTGCCGCCCCACCCGTAACGGCCAATCCTGTGGTTCCCCGAGGCGGGGTGTTGCGGTCACATACCTGCGACTCCTGCGACTCCTACGACGCCTACGACGCCGTGGCGATGGAGGCGAGGCGTCGCAGGCGCCGTGGTTCAGCGTCTGGCCTTCAATCGCCTCGCCCGATGAGCGCCCGCAGGGCTCCCTCGGGTGTGTCCGCCAGCAGCTCGGCGTAGTCCATGCCTCGGTAGATCGCGCCATTGGGGGCCATGGCCAGGTACTGGTTGCGGCCGTTCGCCATGCCGAGGGGGTAGAGACGGGGCTCCCCGGTCTGCTCGCCGAGCACTTCGAAGATCTCCGCGTCCCACTTGGCCAGTAGGGGGTCGAACCGGAACTCCATCCAGGACGAAGCCTCGACCGGTTTCCCGGGGGCGAACGCCAGCCCGCCGAACTCGGCGAGAAAGCACTGCGCCGCGTCGTGGATCTGGAACCTATCGTGCTCGAGCAGGATGGCTTCCCATGTCCCGGTGGGCACCGACCGGCCCGGGTACCACCCGGCGGCACGCAGCACCCGGTTGGTCTTTGCGGTCCACCGCTGATCGCTGTTGCCGCCCTCCACCCGCTGACCGCGTGGATCCCGCGCCGGGGTGGACCCAGCCGCGACCAGGGGCAGGGGGACGTTGAAGCAGCGGGTCTCGACAAGCTTGTTCAGCGCCTCGTCAGGAGCCTCCGCCAGCAGCTGGACGGTGTTCTCCTTGAGCGGCGCCAGGTAGACCGCGCCGCTCGGGGCGATGGCCAGGTGGCTGGTGCGGCGGTTGGCCTGGCCGATGGGGTAGAGCGGGATCCCGGCTCGTTGGCTGAGCCGGGCGAAGGTCTCTGCGTCCCACTCGGCCGTGAGGGGGTCCAGCCGGAAAGGCGACTGAGCCGTGACCGGACCCGGCGGCCAGCCGTCGTTCACCAGCGCGCCGAACTCGGCAAGGAAGCGCCGCGCGGCCTTGTGCATCTCGAAGCCGCCGTGCTCGCGCAGGATGGCTTCCCAGGTGTCGGTGGGGACCGAGCGGCCTGGGTACCACCCCGACTTCCGCAGCACAGAGTCGGTCGCTGCAGACCACCGCGGCTGGATTTCCACTGGCATCCTTGAGGTGAGGCTATGTGGAGTCACATGTACGTGAACTGGTGGACGTTGACGATCGCGGCTGGATCACCTGGAGCTTCCCGCGCAATTACCTTCTGTCGGCATTTTCTGTCGGCACCGATCCAGGACCCGCCTTCGCGGATGATCCGGACGCGAAGCGGCAGATGCCAGGCAGCGAGTCAGAGCCCGTCTTCAAAGCCGCTTATGGAGCCGCTTATGGAGCCGGTTTCTGCTTCTGCGAAGCCGATGGGCCGCTTCTACCTGCTGCCTCGTGCCTTCTCGTAAGCGGTCAGTTCCTCTGCACTGCCGATGAAGGCCGGGCCGCAGTGTGGTGGCAGGCGATCGATGACCATCGCTACTGCGGCCTGTGCGCTGTCCGTCTCGGCGATCCGCGGGCTGCTCCGGCTCGGCCCTTCGACGTAGTACTGGCCGTCTCTCAGTGTGCCGATGTAGGGGATGTCCCAGGTGTGGCGTATCTCCGTGCACCTGCTGAAGTGCAGCTCCCACATGCCGGTCCAGGGGTAGAGCTGACGAAGCAGCGGCTCGGCATGCGCCACCTGCACCAGCTCGGCAAACGGTTCCAGAAGCGGTGATCCTTCCGGCCGGCGAGGTTCGCTGGCAGTGGTCAGGATCTTGTGCCAGGCTGCTTCGACAGTGTTGGCCATACCGTGATTGTGCTGGTCCTGCGGCCCCGTCATCAAAGATCACCTGCTGGCGGATCATGGTCGGATGCACAGATTTGAACTCACCGACCAGGATTGGGATTTACTCGCTCCGCTCATACCCCGGGCTATGGCTGGCCGACCACGGGTGGACGACCGGCAAGAAGGCCGACCAACAGCGGCACCGACACAACCGCGGTCGCCAGGGCGGTCGGCCACCCAGCTTCGACCGCGAGACGTACTGTCGGCGCAGCACCCTGGAGCGGTGCTTCAACAGACTGAAGTACTTCCGCGGCATCACCACCAGGTACGACAAGGCCGCCGCGTCCTACGAAGCGGCGGTCAGCCTGGCGTCGTTCCTACTCTGGGCACGGCCGTCTGGGCACGGCCGTTTTGGCAGGTCAGCTGGACCGAGGCGTCAGCGCAACGGTTGGCCCGCGTCCCTCGGGGCCCGGCCGCCGCGTGGCGATCACGCGCTTCGTGGACAGTGACAGCAGGGCCAGGCCGCCCTCGGTGGTCGGAAGCGGCCAGCACACAACCCGCTTTACCACGATTCCAGCAGGCGCTCTGCGGCCTGGACTTCCTCGTCACTGGAGAGGACCTCAAAACAGTTCCCTTCCGGGTCAGCCATCCGAGCAAAGCCGACGTTGAGCTCTTCGTCGACGTTCCACTCTCTCTTGATGACGACGGCTCCGAGACTCACAAGGCGATCTGCTTCTTCGTCCAGGGTCGTGTCCGCGGCCGCCACGCACATAAACGGCTGAGGCTTGCGGCTCTGACGCGTAGGGCCTTCGACGATGTACAGAAGCTGTTCACGGTGCCGGCCGAACCTGATGACCACGCCGTCGGTGCCCGAGTCGATCGTCGACTCCAGGGCAGCGCTCCAAAAGGCGCCCAGAGCCACCGGGTCCGGCGACTCGATTACCACAGCTCGCAAGGCGACGCTCATAGATCCTAGATCCTCCTCAGCTTGAGTTTTCACCTCCATCCGTTTACCAGGAGGCGCTGGGTGGCGTGAACGGCTGCGAGCAGGTCCGGCCGTGGTGGACCAAGAGCGGGCCGGCTTGGTGATGACGGCCGCTGATGACGGCCGCTGTCGAGGCCCCGCGCTGGGGGCCCGACAGCGAGTGACGTCAGGCGGACCGGCTGACGTCGTCGAAGTCGGTGGAAGCCGACAGCTCGGCCCATGCCAGCATGTCGCGCTCGAAGGCATCGCGTCCGGCCCGGACGAGCCGAAGCGCGTCGGTGCCGAGCAGCAGGCGCGTCGGCGGCTGGTCGGCCGCCACGATGCGCAGCACCGCGGCCGCGGCCTTGTCCGGGTCGCCCGGCTGGCGCCCGCTGCCGTGGATGCGCCGGGCGCGCAGCGGCTCGAACAGCTCGTCGTAGTCGGCGATCGCACGGGGTGCGAAGATCATCGAGCGGCCGGCCCAGTCAGTCCGGAAACTGCCCGGCTCGACGGCGGTGACATGGATGCCGAAATCGGCGACCTCCTTGCCAAGCGTTTCGAGGATGCCCTCCACCGCGAACTTGCTGCCGTGGTAGAAGCTGAGGCCCGGCATGGTGATCAGCCCGCCCATCGAGGTGACGGCGATGATGTGGCCCGAACGGCGCTCCCGCATGTGCGGCAGCACGGCCTTGATCACCGCCACGGTTCCGTAGACGTTCACCTCGAACTGACGGCGAAGGTCATCCATCGTCGACTCCTCGAAGAGGCCGTCATGGCCGTACCCGGCGTTGGCGACGAGTACGTCGACCGGGCCCAGGTCGCGCTCGGTCTCGTCCACGACCGTGTCCACCGCGTCATGGTCGGTCACGTCCAGGATGCGGGCGTGCGCGTCGCCGGCGAACGCCTCAAAGGCCCGTGCGTCGGCGGGCGTGCGCACCGTGCCCACCACCCGGTGGCCCGCGGCCAACGCCGCTCGCGCCAGTGCGCGGCCCAGGCCGGTGCTGACGCCGGTGATCAGGAATGTCTTGGTGTCCGACACAGGAGTTCCTTCGTACGATGCGAACAGATTGCGACCAGATGCCGACCGGGGCGGTTGGGCCCCGGTCGGGCTCGACACGTTCCACTTCAGCACCGGAATCGGCTGCTGATCGGCTTCCGGGGGGTCCGCTTCGCCCCGGGGACAGCCGGACCGGGGAACAGCCGGACCGGGGGACTGCCAGTCCCCCTTTCGCGGGCCGTCGGGGCGATCTTGGGCCCTATCGTGAACGGCATGGACCGCAACACAGCCCTCGGTGAGTTCCTCCGCTCTCGGCGGGCACGGATCACCCCGCGCCAGGCGGGCCTGTCCGACGACGGCGGCTCTCGGCGAGTGCCAGGACTGCGCCGCGAAGAGGTCGCGCAACTGGCGGGCGTGAGCGTCGACTACTACGTACGCCTGGAACGCGGACGCCGACTGAACGTCTCCGAGACCGTGCTGGACGCCATCTCCCGCGCGCTACGCCTCGATCCCGTCGAACGCAGCCATCTGTTCCAGCTCGCCAAGCCCGCCGCAGGCAGGACCCGCCGCGCGGCGACGCGTCCGCAGCCGGTCCGCCCGGGGCTGCGCGACCTGCTCCGGATCCTTGAGCACACCCCCGCCCTTGTGCTGGGGCGGCGGCTGGACGTACTCGCGTCCAACCAGATGGCACGTGCGCTGCTCACCGACTTCGACGCGCTGCCGCATCGCGAGCGGAACCTGGTGCGGTTCATGTTCTGCGACGAGACCGCCCGCTCGCTGTATGCCCACTGGGACACCCACGCCCAGGACATCGTCGCCTCACTCCGGCGCGACGCCGGACGCCATCCCCACGATCCACTCCTTGCCGAACTCGTCGGCGAACTCTCGATCACGGATGAGGACTTCCGCCGCTGGTGGGCCGACCAGAACGTGTACCGGCACACGCATGGCAGCAAACACTTCCACCACCCGGTCGTCGGCCCGCTCACCCTCAATTACGAGTCCCTCACCCTGCCCGCCGACCCGGACCAGCGGCTGAGTGTCTACACCGCCGAGGCAGGCTCCAGCTCCGAAGAGGCGCTTCGGCTACTGGCCGCGTGGATACGTCAGCCCGAGACCTCGCACGGGCAGCAGGCAGATCATTAGACGGCGCCGCGCCCGGCCGGCCCCTCCGGTCCGCTTCCCGGCGTCGAACAGCGGCCCGAACGGGGGCGGGCTGACCAGCGAGGGCGGGCTGACCAGCAAGATCCATCTGCTGCCCGACGACCGGGCTCGGTCGATGACGTGCCACACGTTTCCCGGACAGCGCGGTGACGGTCCCATGCGCGGTGACAGTCCCATGTTCGTCCACATTCGTCCCCGCTCGTCCCCGTCCTGGCCGGCTTACGCATCCGTCGGCGCGGTCGAAGGGGCGGACGCTGTCCCGGACGTCGTTGGCCAGGACAGCGATGTCGTCGTCGATGAGATCGGGAGCCCGGCACCGATCAGTGCGCCGATCAGTGCGGCGATGGTGGGGGAGGGGGCAGCGCACCTGCGTCTTGCAGAGGTTGAGGGCGCCCGAGACCAGGAAATTGGGCACGTCGCTGCTGGGGATTTCCCGTTCGGCGCAGTGCCCTTCGGGTGCCGCTGCCGCCGATGTGCATTCCGGAGCCTTCGCGGGCGAGGCGGCTTGAGCCGGGGTGGGAACAGTCAGCCCAAACAGGGCGGTTGCGGCCAGGACCCCCAGTTTGGCGATCTTCCTTCATGTGAGTGGTCACGGTCACTCTAATGGCGGATTGGAAGGGTGGTGGTCACGCTGCGCATTCGGGATTCGGGTGTGCATTCACCGAAGGCTCCGACACCACGAACCGCATACCCATGCCCATGAGGCCAGCGCACTCCTGCGCCCGCAGGCCTCCGCCGCCCGTGACGGTGGTCGGTAGACGGCTCGCGCGCGGCCGTGCCGTTTTCGCGACCCGGCGTCATATCGTCGTGCACGCGCTCGTAAGGTCGCATGAATGAACCGAGATGCCCCTGATCGTGACTTGCCGATGTTGACCTCTGTCCAGGCGATGCATCTGCGGGACCTTGCCGCTCCCTACCTCGCGGAGGGCCACAGCACCTCCCTGACCAACCTGGCGCACATCTGCCGCCACGAGCCGCAGGACCGTTGGCCAGACCTGGTGAAGGCGCATTTCGCCAACTTGCGGGCGGCGAGCCTGGGAGGGGAGAGCGCTGAGGCGCTGCTCCGCGGCGTACATCCGCGACTGCTGCCTACCGAGTCGCTTACCCCGGAGCTTGTCGGCGCCATGACCTACGCGCGCGTGGTGGCCGACGGGCTCGTTTTCGCCTATGCCCTGGACGGGCCGACCTCTGTGCGGATCCTCACCGACGCCGACGTGGAGCGCGCCGGGCTGCAGCAGCTGGGAGAGGCCGCGTACGCGAACCTTGGACGAGTACCCGTGGAGCACGAGGAAGTGGCCATCGAGGGACGGGCGTTGCTGCACTCCGTCTACGGCGACTCCCCGTTCATCGCGAGCAGGGCGCTGTTCCTGTCCGACCTGGCCCGGCAGGTCACCGGGAAGCCGCTCCCCGACGCCGGGGCCCTTGTCGTCGTGCCGAAGAAGCACCTGCTGGCGTACCACCCCATCGTCGACGGATCCGTGGTCGACGCCGTCAACGACCTTGCTGCGTACGGTCTGGGTGCCTACGAGGACGGCCCGGGCGCGCTGTCGCCGCGCGTCTACTGGTGGCACCAGGGGGCTCTGACCTCGCTCACGGTCTTCGACCAGGCCACCCGCACTTTCTCCATCGAGCCGCCGCCGGAGTTGCTCGGCCTGATGAAGGGCCTGGTCCGCCTCGACCGCGCCGGGCGGCTGGCCAGCCCCGCCGCGGGCAAGGCCGCAGACCTCGGCGAGCTCACGCACACCACAGCCGAGTCGATAGCCCAGCTCGCCGAGGCCCCGGACGGACTTGGCCGAGCCTTCACCTCGGCCCTCGAACTGGCCCACACCCACGTTGCGGCCGACCCCGACGTCGCGCTCCTCGACAGCTGGGATGCATGGGCGACCGCAGTCCAGCTCGGGTCCGCGCTGTTCACCGGCGCGCAGCCGCAAGAGTGCCGCCTGGGCGAGGCCCCTGTGCAGCAGCTGCCCGCCATCCCCGCCGAACCACCCGCCGATGCCCGCGCCTGGCTCGACGCCCTCTATCTCGCGGTCGTATGCCGCCAGAAAGCCCGGATCGACCGGCTGTGCCAGGTGCCGCTGGAAGTGCTGCGTCAGGACGACTCCATCGACGAGTACGTCGTCCATTGGATCGACACGCTCCAGACCTTCTGGGCCCGGCAACCCATGGACGACGTCGTGCAGAAACTGATCGCCACGATGGAAACGTCCGGGCGTGAGTCGGTGACCCGCGCTCCGAGGGACTTCGTAGACCTGATCGACTACCAACCGGTCGCCCTGTTCCATCGCCTGATCACACGCGACCACGACCGCTTCGCCGAGGCGCTCGATGAGGCCGTAACGTGCCACCGAAACTACTGGGGCGACTCGGCAGCCCCGCGCGCCCGGGTGGCGCTCGGACCGCTGGCCATGGCGAGTCTGGCGTACGACTTCGAGTTCCCCGTCGCCCCCCAGCCGTACCTCCCCCAGTACCTGCTCAACCGCGAACGCATGGAGACCATCCCCGGATGAGCCTCCGCCGTCGCGCTCGTCCAATGAGCGCGACGGCACCGACCTCCGTGCGACAACGTCATGGTCGCAGCTCTGCAATCTCAGCTCTGCAATCTCAGCTCGCGGCCGATCCGGTGGCACAAAAGCCGAGTCGTCCCGTCGGACGCTGGCGTCGCCTGGCTGTCGCGGGGAACGGACAACGGACATACGGTCCGGTCATGGACGATGGTCCGGAGGTGCAGCGGTGTCTGTGGTGCGGGGAGTCGCTCGGCCAGGGCTCTTCTCTTCGACGGTGCAGCGCGCGGCGCGCTTGCCCAGGCCAGCCATAGCTGGGCAGCGGCGGCAACCACCGCGGGTACGCAAAGCCGCGTACGCCGATCGCCGTTTCTGCGCCGGCGGGCCTGCTGTGATCACCCATCCAGCCACAGCGTGGCCGAGCTGCATGCCGCAGCAGCACGCCGACGGCCGACTCGGCCGACCCCGACCGTTTCGTGAGCACGTCAGCGTGCCGAGCGCACTTTTCCGGGCTAAGGACAGGCGTGGGCTTGCCTGCGCCGTAGGTTGGATGAGTGACGACTACGGCATCGCAAGAAGCATTTCTGCAGGCGTTTCACGCTGAGCGTCCGGCGGTAACCGCAGAAGCGTTCGGCCGCGGTCGCGCTCCAGACGGCCGGTCCAGCTATGAGCTCTTGTGCGATCGGGTGGCTGGGCGCAAACGCGTACTGGACCTCGGCTGCGGTGACGGCCTACTGCTTGAGTTCCTGGCCCGAGACAATGAAAGACAGCTCGCGGGGGTGGACCTGTCTCCGCAATCTCTGGCGCTAGCACGATGTCGGCCAGCGCTCTCCGGGGCCAGGCTGGAAGAGGGGCGGGCCCAGGCACTTCCCTTCGCCGACGACAGTTTCGACGCCTGTGTTTCCCACATGGCGCTGATGCTGATGGGCGAGATCGAGCAAGTCGCAGCAGAGATCGCCCGAGTCCTGGCTCCAGGAGGCGTCTTGGCATGCGTGTTGGGAGGCGGGGCCGTCGGCGGCGAAGCCTATGACCGGTTTCTCGGGCTGTTGCGGGACACGATTGAGGAGGTGCCCGCCTCGCAGCGCATCCCGGCGTTGGGCGACAGAAGGACACGCAGTCGCAACGGGCTCGATGAAATTCTCGCCCCGGCAGGCTTCGCCGAGGTGGACTGGGAGACTGTTCCCATCGATCTGAGCGGTCCGGTGGAACAGGTATGGGCCGCTGTCTCCAGCCTTTATGACCTCGGGCCGCTTGATGGGGCGGCTGTGGAGCACCTGCGTAATGCCTTCTTCGCCGAAGTCCGCGATATGACGACACCGGAGGGGGCCGTCCCCTGCGCTTTCAAGGTCCACATCGCAACAGCACAGCTGCATTAGCTTCGCCGCAGGCGACGCTTTTGAGCATGCGAGGGAGATAAGGGAGATGAGGGAGATGGACGTCAGGTGCTCCATCACGGCCTCGCGTCCGAGTCCACGGACGCGATGACCAGCGATATCTGTGAGGGTTCAGGCCCTTGCCCAGCTAGGTTTCCCAGTAGTACTCGCCGAAAAGCAACGCTAGAGAATGCCCTGATGAACGACCTCGAACACCTCAAGGGCCACTGCCCGCCCCCGCCTGGCCACACACCGCCCGCCGTCAACTGGCACAACACCGAACAGACCCTCGGACACCATCTCCCCGACGACTACAAGCAGCTCGTCGAGAGTTACGGTCCAGGAAGTTTCATCGAGTTCCTCAGTGTCTACCAGCCCGACTGCCCCTACAACGCCTTGGACCTGGCACAGCAGACTCGGGACGTCCGTGCCCAGCTCGCACGACACCAGGACATCACCCGGCAACCACTTCCCCACTCGCCGCACGAGCTTCAGCCGGCAGGCGTGACAGGAAATGGCGACTACCTCTTGTGGCTCAAAAAGGATCCTCAACAGCCGCAAAGCTGGACCATCGCTGTCGCCGGACTCAAAGATGACCAGTGGTTCCATTACGACGGAAACCTGACCGAATTCCTCGTGGCGCTTGCCCAGCACGAGATTGCGGTGCCGGTATTCCCTGACAGGCTCCTTCAGCAGAGCCCCTCATTCCGCTCCCATACGGGGACCCCCGAAGAAATCGAAAAGGCAAACCGCAGCAGCAGTGCCGTAGCTGCCGGCCCCGTACGGTCCCAAGACGTCAGAGAATGGGCGTGGCGCAACGGCTATGACGTTCCCGAGCGCGGCCGCATCCCCGCCGCCATCCGAAAAGCGTATGACGCTGCACACCAATCACCCTGACCTGCCTCTTGCTCGATGGCGTCGGCGGTCTGCTGGAGGAAGTAGCTGCGCTCGCGGAACTTGTAGTAGCCGGTGAACGTCGCGGCCACCGTGATGGCGAAGCTGATCCCGGTCAGGGTGACGCTCTGCCAGGTCAGTTCCTTGCCGGTGTCCAGGGCTGTCCCCAGCCAGCGGAGCGGCTTCGACCGTTCCTCGGGTTCGTTCACGCCGCCAGGGATACGTCCAGGTGCAGACGCGAAGCCCTCTGCTCAGCCTGGCGTTCCGGTCTCGCCGCCGCTCAGCTGCTGCACCACCTCATCCGGGTCGGCGAGCAGCCACGTCCGTCGGTCGACAGCCGGATGGCCCCTGCGGAAGGCCGCCACCATCGCGGCCGCATCCCGCAGGTCACATACGTCGCGACCGGCCAGCTCCCGTGTGATGACGACCGTGTTGTCGAACGTTATGTTCCGCTCCAGCAGCAGGTCCTGCACCGCGTCCATGCCGTGCTCAGCCAGAACCCCCGCGCATTCCGAGGTCAGCGATGCGAACCAGGCGGCTCGCTGCTGGTATGCAGCAGTGGCGCCACTGCCGTCATCGCAGGCGAAGGTCGGCTCCAGTGCCGCCACGAGGCGATGGACATATGTGTGCTCGACGTATGGATCCGATGTCATGGTCTCGATGCGGTGCGGGTACTCCTTTCGCAACTCGGACCAGTCACGTTCGATCTCGGAGATGGTCTGCAGCAGCACCGGATAGCGGTCGTAGCAGCCGCCATCCACGCCCCGGAACACCTCGCGTAGAAGGGCGAACGGCAACTCGGTGCTCTCCGCGAGCAGGACGGCGTCGTAGAGATCCTTGCCCTCGGGATGCCGGTCGCTCACCAGCCAGAGCACCTTCCAGGCGAGCGACAGCGCACGGGTCGCCGCGTGAACGACCACCGGGGTGGCGCCCTGCGGCCCGAGGATCTCGGCGGGCTCCGCGGGCGCGGGAAGGTGCTCGTTGAACACGAAGTCGAGCTGTACGCTGCCCGCCGGGACCCCGGCGGCTTCGGCCGTCCATGGGATGACCAGCCGCCGGCCCGGCACTCGGTCGTACGACCAGATCTCGTCGCCGATCGCAGCGTGCGCGTCAAGACGTACGGGGCCGCCGCGGTGGGACAGTTCCTCGGCCGCGGCGGCGATGCCGTCGAGCATCTGGTCCGTACGGTCGTCCGTCAACTGCCAGGTCTCCGGTACCACGACGAAGTCGAGGTCCCCCGGCTCGCGTGCCGCGTCCCCGAACCACTCCTTGAGCAGCATGCTGCCGCGGAGCACGAGATGGTCGGCCCATGGGGACTGCGAGAGCGCGGTCAGTACGTGATGCAGGGCATGCTGCCGCGCCTCGTACCACCGCTCACCGACCGCCGTGTCCGCGAATCTGGGCTCTCCCAGGCGCATCCCGAAGACGTGGTGGGTCGCCGCTGGGTCGAAGACCGGGCGCTGCACGACACCGTCATCCGGTACGGGAATCAGGGTGGTGGGCAGATCCATCTCGGCCTGGGTCGCCTCGTCGGGCCTGACTCGCGGCACGACTGCCGTGCTCTCCCAAGGTCCGTACTGGAACGCCCGCCACTGCGCCGCTGCACCCGTCTCGTCGGTCCCCGTCACGAGTCGGTCCCTTCCCCCGTCGTTGTGTACTCCCCGTCCAGCCAGCCGGCGTCGAGCGCCAGATTCCCGTCGTACACCACGAACTCCCGCTCGATGGCGGTGAGGTGCTGGCCCGCGGCGCGCAGTTGCCTCGACAAGGCGTCCAGCCGCTGTCCCGCGCTGGTCAGGCCCATCATCCGGCACCGCTGTGTCACAAACCGCTCCACCCTGCCGTCGGACCGCACCCGGCGTGCGTTCCGCGAGAGGTGCGCACCGTGCCCGACGACGACGTCGAGCAGGGAGTCGAAGGGAGCGGAGCGCGCCAGCAGCAGCTTGAGGTGATGCTCGAAGTAGTAGCCGGGGCCGAGCCTCGTGGCTTCCTCGTCCGTACCGGGTACGCCCGTGTTCCACGGAGCCGCCTCGATCTTCGTCCGCACCACGTCGAACCCCGCGGAGCGCAGCGCACCGGCCCTTGCGGCGGCTTCGGCCCGGACCTTTTCATACGTCCCGGACCGGCGCAGCGTCAGCATCGGCTGGGAGGGTACGTCCCCCTGTTCCAGGAGGATGTGGATGTACTTGAGGTCATGGGCCGCCGCGTACGCGGCCAGCGCCCCGGCCGCCCCGCGGTCCCCGTCGTCCCGGACGGTGAGATGCACCTCGAAGTCCCCCGCGAAAGCAGGGATCCTGGCCGCTTCCTGCCTGCACCTGGGCACTGCGGCCCCGCCACTCGCACTCATCCCGAGATGATCACACAGCTTCCGTCAGGGCCATTTTGGGGGTGGCTGTACCTCCATGATGCGGCCACTGGCGTGTGCAGCAGCATGTTCCTGCACCTGCCACAGGACGGCCTCCGGCGTTGCCGCGTCCGGCCGTGACGCGTGCTGCTTCTCGACGAAAACCGTCGCCACCAGAGGATGGGTCGGGCGCAACGACCGTCCCGCGCCACTCGACGGGGGAGGCGGTCGTGACGTTACGGTTCGTCGGGGTCGACCCGGACACCGGAGGCGAGGGATCGCCGGCGGTGTGGGTGGAGGAGGAGAGCGCCGATCTGGTCCTGCAGGGCGAGGAAGCCGAAGCGCTCCTGCTGCAGATGATCGGCAGCATCCAGGTGGGTGCCCGAGCATGCGACGGGGGTCCCCGCCCACGAGCGGGTCATCCGGATCCCGGCTCGCATGGTGCCGGTCGTGAGGGAGGCGTGCGATGTCGCTGAACGAGCTCAACGAGACACCGTTCGCTGACCTGCTCGCCGCGACCCGCCACAGCGCCGTGCACCTGGAGATGGGCGACCAGTACGCGGTCGGCGACGAGGCCGAGGACTACGCCACCTTCCTGCGCACCGGGGTGGCCAACACCGACCCGTCTCGGTCGTTCTGGCCCGAATGGCTTCCGCTGGTGACCGATGCGGTCGCTCGCGGGGTGGTGATGCGCCGGGCGCGGATCGTCTCCGATCCGGTCACCGACGACATCCGCTACCAGCACGCCATTACCGTGCTCAACCTGCAGGCCGGGGAGGACGTGCGGTGGTTGCCCCGCCGCCAGGCCGGCTGCGGCAGTTCACCCTGGCGAACTCGAACCATCGCAGCCACCCAGCGCAGACACAGGCCCTGCACCGTTACTGCACCGTTACCTGCGCTGGCGCAACGCCAGCGCTCGCCACCCCGACGTTCTCGCCGGCACAACGCCGAGAACGCGTCCGTATCCGCAGCGGGAAGGGTGTCCGCTGGGGCGGACAGCACCTCGGCTCAGTGGCCTGACCGCTCAATCTCCATTCGACGAAAATGCAGGACCGGGCGTCAGGCAGACTGCAGAGGCGGGGCCTGCCTTGTGATCGCGGCGGCTGGCAGCAGATTGTCCGGTTCGGTGCCAGGGTCTGCGGTGACGACGACTCCGGCCGTCCGAACGTCGAACCCGGTCGGCCAGACCGTGAGGTCGCTGGCCAGTGCACCCTCCAGATTCGCCTGCCTCAAGTCTGCGCCGCTCAGGTCGCAGCCTCGAAGGTCGGCCAACCGCAGGTCCGCACCGGCGAACACGGCGTCATGAGCGCGTGCCTTGCGCAGGTTCGCCTCCCGCAGGTCCGCACGCGAGAAGTCCGCCTCCCGCACATCGGCCTTGACCAGGCGCGCGCCGCGCAGATCCGCTTCGATGCAGCGGAGCCGGGATGGGTGGGGGGCCGGGGGTGCGGCACCACCAGTCATGGTCAGGTGGGCTGGGGGCGGCCGAAGAGGAGGTCGTAGCCGGCCGGGAGCTGGAGCAGGATCTGTCCCAGCAGGTCGTCGCCGACGGCGTCGGCGACGGTGGACAGCACGGCGCTGACGTCCCAGGCCGCGGTCTGCTCGGTGGCGCCCTCGATCCAGGCGGCGGTCGCCCGGACGAACCGCTCCGGGGGGAGCGGTTCGGCGCTCTGCAGCGGGTTGAGCAGGATCAGGGCGAAGCCCTCTGGCAGGCGCGCCGCGAGCTGGGCGCGGACTTCGCCGACCAGGTGCGCGCCGAGCAGGGCGAGCACCACGCGGGCCGCGCGCTCTGCTTCCTCCGCAGTGCCGTATTCGCCGCGTTCCTTCACGTGGTCAAGGAACGCTTCGCGTCGCAGAGTCATCTCGCCGCCGCCCCTTCTTCTTCGGACTGCCCATGGGGGTGCGGAGGGCGGGGTGAGGGGGGAGATCAGGTGCCCGTCCTCCGCACCAGTCCGGCCGGTGTCAGCCGGAGATCTCCTTGTGGCCGGAGCCGACGCCGATGGAGATCTTGCGGGGCTTGGCGCGCTCGGCGATCGGGATGCGCAGGGTCAGCACGCCCGCGTCGTAGTCGGCCTTGATGTGCTCGGTGTCGAGGGTGTCGGCGAGCACGATCTGACGGGAGAAGACGCCCAGCGGCCGCTCGGACAGCTCCATCTGCACGTCGTCGGCCTTCGTCACCGGCCGGCGCTCGGCCTTGACGGTGAGCATGTTCCGCTCGACGTCGATGTCGATCGCGTCCGCGGTGACACCGGGAAGGTCGAAGGCCACCACGTACTCGTCGCCCTCGCGGTAGGCGTCCATCGGCATCGCCGACGGCCTCGACCAGGTACCCGGGCCCATCAGCTGCTGCGTCAGCCGGTCCAGCTCACGGAAGGGGTCAGTGCGCATCAACATCGTGAAAACACCTCCAGCAGGTTCAGGCAGTTGCTGCCAATGCGCTCACTGACATCGTTGTAACATGTCATCCAATGGATGACAAACATGATGTCGTCTAAATGACGACAATCCGAGGGAGGTGTCCGTGACCGCAGCCGACCAGACGTCCACGACCAGCACGAACGCCCACAGCCCGGCGTCGTTCCTCGCCGCCGCGGCGGCCCTGAACGCCATAGACGACGCCCTGCGCGACGCCCAGCGGGACTCTCCGGACATGCCCGACGGTCCCGGTCCCGGGCCGGAGCAGGCGCTGGCTTCCCTGATGCTGCTGCGGCAGGTGCGCGAGCAGCTCGCCGGATGGGAGACCGGCCTGATCGAAACCGCCCGCGACGCGGGCGCCAGCTGGGCCGACCTCGCCCATCCCCTCGGCGTCGCCAGCCGCCAGGCAGCCGAACGCCGCTATCTACGCGGCCGCCCCGGCCCCGCCGGGACCACCGGCGAGCAGCGCGTGACGGCCACCCGCCAGGCCCGGGCCGCCGAACGCACCACCGCCGCCTGGGCCCGCGCAAACGCCGCCGACCTGCGCCGCATCGCGGGCCAGATCACCGCCCTCACCGACCTGCCCGCCACCGCCCGCCGCCCGCTCAACACTCTCCACGCGGCCCTCGCCCACGACGACCCCGCCGACCTCATCGCCCCCCTGACCGCCACCCGCCCCTACCTGGCCGCCGCCCACCCCGACCTCGCCGCCCGGCTCGACACCCTCACACCCCCCTGAACCCACCCGCTTGTCCCAAGGCATGCGCAAGATCCCCCTGCCGTCACGTGACGCAACTCGGCGCCTCTTCAAAACGAGGAGTTAACGAGGAGCTAAGGCGCGCCCCTCGTTCGCGGCATGACGGGAAAGGCAGGCTGCTTGTCATGCTTGTCTTGCCGGCGAATCGGCCCTGACGGTGGCGATCTCGGGATGCATCAACCGGTGGAAGGCTGACGCCGGAGGTCGTACGTGCCAGCTGGACCGCGAATGCTGGCTGCCGTGAGCCTGCTCGATACTGGCAACAAAACCATCACTGAGACCGGAACCATCCCCGCGCGGGGGATCAACCCACCGCCACGTCGGCGGGAGCACGCGCAACGGCTGGCTCTAGCGCAACGGGCCGAGTCCCGGCGTAATCCGCGGCGGCCGCACGATGGCGGCGTCCTACTGTGGCCCCATGACCGGACTTCCCTGGGCAGAGCCGAACGGCATCGCCTCGCCCGTGGGCCGACCAGCAGTACGGCGCACATCGGTGAGAGTCCCAACGTCCACCGGCGTGCTGCGGTCCGACCTCGGAAGCAAGGCCGTAGCTGGAGACGTCGGGGCTGGCCGCCAGTACGCGAAGGGGGAGGGGGAGTGGCGACCGCTGAGACCAGCAGCCAGGGGCACCGCGCCACGCGGCTGCAGGATCCGGCCAGAAGAAACGCTTTATTGCCAATTGCAAGCAACCACGACGCGCCGTAGCTGAGATCGCACTACACATAAGGGCTGGCATGGACGCGCCGGCACTCTCGGCGCGAGGAGGCCGCGATCCGGGGGGCTGAGCGATTGCTGACAATCAACGTGGCCATACTGCTGGCTGTCATCGTCATCCTGCGGCTTCGTCGCCGCACAGAGGCCCGAAGCCGCTTCGACGAGAAGCTCACCGTGGTCATCGTGCTGGCGCTCGGGGTGCTGATCGCCCCCACTCCTCTAGGGCACGGAATCCTCGACTTCCTGACCCAACTGGTCAACGGTGTCTCGCGAGCCGGCCAGTGATCGCAAACAACGGCTGACTCAGCCCATTTGCCGCGTCGCTGAAGCAATCGTGTCGCGCCGATTACGGGCCTCGACTGGTCCGCAACTACACCGCGCTCCAGAGCCGCGCACAACAGGCCAGCAGTCTCATGACCGCAAGACGACGCAGGGGGATCCTTGGCTGCACCAGTACGCCGACGCCGACGCCGACCCGCCCGTAACCGCCGCCCCACAAGGAGGCCCCGGCCTCATACCGCCCGGCGGCACCCGCGGCAGGCGCCGGCGCAGGCCCGGAAACCAGACCCCGTCCCCGGCGCAGGCACGGGCCAAACACCGCACCAGGCCGAGCTCGGTCTTGCCGAACCCGGATGTGCCGTAGAAGGCGCCGAACAGGACATCCAAGGTACGGGCACCCGCCAGGCGTTCGCTTTTTCGTCCCCAGCGTTCTCCATCTCCAGGCCGTCTCCACGTCCTCCAGGCCGTCTCCACGTCGGATCCGCCATGGGAGGACGAGGTCGCCCACGGGAGGACGAGGTCGCCGTCAGCAACCGGTGAAGCTCCGCCGAAACGAGAAGCCGGAGAGCCTGGGCGGTGGAGCGGAGGCGCGGAGGCGCGGAGGCGCGGAGAGGCCCGCGCCCGCCCAGGTTGCGGCCTTCACCCGAGGTGCCATCGTAGAAACAAAGGCATTGCTCGGTGACCGATTGCCGAGGGTTGAGCCATGGAAGACGAGCAAGCACACGTCGTATACAACGATGACGATGACCAGTTCGACCTGGACATCCGCGTCAAGATGACGACGCGGGAAGTCGACCACTTCGTCATCGAGGACACCCACAGCTGTGCCAGTACCTGCGGCGATGAATGCACGAACAGCTGCGCCAGTACCTGTGCGGGCAGTTGCCCCGTGTTCGAAGCCCGCGACGAAGCCCGCGACGAGGCCCGCGGCGAGACCGAAACCTGTCAGACGTGCGGCTCCTGCACCTCGGAGTGCGACCGCCGTCTCTACGAGGATCACTACGTCCTGGAAGTCAGTCAGGTCCGGTCCGACGGGGTCACCCGCAAGGTCGCCGGTGAGCATGTCATCCGCCGCGTCGTCGAGCACACGCCGCCGCAGGAAGGCTGATGGCCCCGTCCGCCTGGCAGCCGGCCATCGGTGATCCGCAGACCGCCGACTCGGTGCGCGCCATCTGCGTGGACGTGCTCTCGCGGCTGCGTGATCCCGACATCGTCGAGGGAGCGGCCCGGACGGCGCAGCTCCAGGGACGTCCGCGGTGGACGACCCACAGCACCGCCCAAGGCACTTGCGGCCTCGCGCTCGCCTTCGGACATCTCGACCGGTGCCTGCCCGGCGAGGGCTGGGACCTCGTGGCCCACCATCACCTCAGCCGCGCCGTCGACGGCACCGCGTCGCACCCCGTGGGCACCCTGGGACTCTTCGCCGGACTCACCGGAGTGGCTTTCACCACCTCGTACCTGGCTCACGGCGGACAGCGGTACCGCACCCTGCTCGGCGGCATCGACGACAGCCTGTACACCCGGATTCCCCGACAACTGCCCGCGGTCACCGGGGAAGGCCTCGCCGTCGGCACGTTCGACCTCGTGTCGGGGTGGACCGGCGTGGCCGCGTATCTCCACTCCCGGCCGACCGGCCCAGCCCGGGACCGCGCTCTCCACACCGTGCTCGCCTGGCTCGTGGACCTGTCCCGTGCCGTCGACGGCGTCCCCGCCTGGCACACCCCCCACGCCCTCATCACGGACGAGAGCCTGCGCGATCGGTACCGGACCGCAGTCGCCAACTGCGGTCTCGCCCACGGCATCACCGGCCCCCTCGCCATGCTCGCCCTCGCCCACGCCGACGGTCCGATCGGCGCGGGGCACACCGAGGCGATCCGCCGCACGGCGTCCTGGCTCGCCGCACACCAGGTCGACGACGCCCGAGGAGGGGCATACCCGTCGGTCGTCCCGCTCGGTGAGGACTCCGCCGCACCGTCGGCAGCCCGCGACGCCTGGTGCTACGGCAGCCCCGGTGTCGCGCGCGCCCTCTGGCTCGCCGGTACCGCCCTCGGCGACCCGGATCTGACCCGTACGGCCGTCGCGGCCATGCGGGCCGTACTGCGGCGCCCCGTCGCCCGGCGGCGCATCGACTCGCCCGGGTTCTGCCACGGCATCGCCGGGCTTCTGCAGGTCACCCTGCGGTTCGCCGTCGACACCGGAGACGAGGAGATCAGCGACGGCGCGCGCCGCCTGGTCGACCAACTGCTCGGCGAATACCAGCCCCAGGCACCCTTCGGCTATCGCAGTGTCGAGCCCGACGGCACTCGCGAGGACCGGTCCGGCCTCCTGGAAGGCGCCGCAGGCGTCGCCCTCACCCTTCTTGCCGCCGTCACCCTCGAACCACCCGCCTGGGACCGGTTCTTCCTGCTGTCATGAGCGCCGACGCCTCCCGTGGTCCCGACAGTCGGCGACGAGCCGCCCCCCGGGCATCAGGGCTCTACCGCTGTCTCGACCACTTCGTGATCCGCACCCCGATCCTCCCCGTCACGCACTACCCCGCAGCCGAGGACCTCAGGCGCGCGCCCGCAACCGCTCGCGTCCGGGACAACGAGCACGCGCGGCGTGCCGTCGTCGTCTCCTCGCTGCCACTCGCCACCTCACTGCTGAGGCCGGTACGCACCGAACGCGACCAGCGGCGCCTCGAGTCGAGCATCCTGCGCTACCTCATTCGCCTCAGCACCCGGCCCACTCCCTTCGGGCTGAACGCCGGCGTCGCCCTGGGGCGGTGGGGCCCGGTCACCGACGTCCGCCTCGCCGACCAGCCTCCCGACGTCCACGCCCGTATCGACATGCATGCACTCGTGCACTTCGTCACCGCCCTCGAATCGCGAACCGAGATCCGGGAGGCGACCACGGTCATCGCCAATCCGGCCGTGCTGCACCGCGCCGGCCGGATCACGTTGAGCGGTGTCGAAGCGGTCCTCGGGGCGAACGGCGGCGAGAACGTCACCCTCCGCGCCACCGGCGCCGTCACTCGCGCCCTCGCCCTCGCCCGCACCCCCACCTCCTACGCCGACCTCGCTGCCGACCTCCTGGAAGCCGTCCCCGGAGCCACTCCCGACAAGGTCCACGATCTGCTGTACCGGCTGTGGCGGCACGCATTCCTCCTGACGGACCTCCGCCCACCGCTGACCCACCTCGACCCCGCGGGACATGTCCTCGACCACCTCAGCCGGATACCGGCAGCCGCCACCGCCGCTGCGGACCTCGGCGAACTGCTGGCCGCGATCCAGGACTGGGAAAGGCAGCCGGCCGGCACCGGCGCCGCCGCTTTCCCGGCGCTCGCCGACCACGCCCGCCGCGTCACGGGCTTCGAAACGGCCACACCGCTCCAGGTCGACACGGTTCTGCCCCTGGCGGCCTGCGAGGTGTCCCGCAAAGTGGCCGACGAGGCGGTACGAGCGGCCGAACTACTGCTGCGGCTCACCCCGTTTCCTTTCGGGCTGCCGCAGATCAGCGCGTACCGGCGCGCGTTCGAGGTCCGCTACGGCACCGACCGCGACGTGTCCGTCCTCGAACTCCTCGATCCCGTCACAGGCCTCGGCTCACCGTCCCTCCTCCCTCCGGTCATTCCCGCCAAAGCCGCCCGGGCCGACACCTTGCTCCGCCTCGCCACCGGCGCTCTCCACAACCACCTCACCAGCATCGACCTCAACCAGGACACCATCGACCGACTCGCCCTCTGGGAAGCGGCCCCCGAGCGGCTCCCCGCGTCGCTCGACCTCTACGCCATGGTCTCCGCCCCGTCACCCGCCGCCATCGACGCCGGCGACTTCCACCTGGTCGTGGGCCCCAACGTCGGTGCCGGAGCAGCCGGCCGCAACCTCGGCCGCTTCGCAGGCATGCTCACCGGTGCCGTTCCCGCCCTCGGCGACATCGCCGACGCCGAACAAGCCGTTGAAGCCGGCCGCATTCTGGCCGAACTGGTGTACCTCCCCGAGAAGACCCGCTCGGCGAACGTCGTCGTCCGGCCCGCGATCCGCGACCACGAGGTCGGCATTCGCACCAGCGCGGAGGACGGACCCGCTCGCTACATCCCCCTCGACCAGCTCGCGGTCCGCGTCACGAACGGCAGGTTCGCACTGATCTGGGACGACGGCACGGGGGGACTCCGAGAGGTCAGCGTCTGCTCGGGGCACATGCTCAACCACAGCCGAGCCCCCGCCGTCTGCCAATTCCTCGCCGATGTGAGCCGAGACGGCACCGCCCAGCTCATCGGCTTCGATTGGGGCCCGGCCCGCGACTTCCCCTACCTGCCCCGCGTCACCTCCGGCCCCGTCATCCTGCACCCGGCCCAATGGCGCATCGACCACGCCACGGCGCACGAGATGGCCGGGCAGCCGGACCGCTTCCCAGCCGAGTTCGACGCCTGGCGCCGCCAGTGGCGGGTGCCCCGCTACACGTACCTCACGAGCAGCGACACGGCCGCGGACCACCGGCTCCTCATCGACGCCACCGCGCATTCCCACACCAACGAGATACGGCGTGCCCTGAACCGTCTGGGACCCGGCGGCAGCGTGGTCCTCCAGGAGGCCGTTCCCGGCCTCGACGACGCCTGGGTCAGTGGGCCGAACGGCCGCCACACCGTTGAACTCGTGGTGTCCATGACCCGCAACGACCCTGTTCCGCGCTCCGTTCCACCCCGCAAAGCCGGCGTCCGGGTGGCGAGGGCAGACCGGCTGCGCCCCCCGGGCAGCGACTGGACCTTCGTCAAGCTCTACGGCGACCGGCAGGAGGAGGAATCCCTGCTCGTCGGCGGCATCCGCGAGCTCCTCCGCTCGCTGGACCACCATTGCGACCGACGCGTCTTCCTGCGCTACGCGGACCCCGAACCCCACCTGCGACTACGCCTGCGCGGCAACCCCTCCGTGCTCATCCCCGCGCTCAGCGACTGGGCCGGCACCCTCCTCGCCGACGGCCACGTCTCCCGGTTCACCTTCGACGTCTACGACCGTGAGATCGAACGCTACGGCGGCCTCATCGGGATGGACGTCACCGAACAGCTGTACTCCGCCGACAGTTCCGCCGTTCTCGACCTGCTCTCCCTCGACCACGCCGGTAAGTCCCAGCTCGACAGGACGAGCCTGGTGCTGCTCACCATCGACGACCTGTTGACCGGGCTCGGCCTGAGCGAAGCCGAGCGGCTCCGCTTCTACCACCGGGAGACTCCCCAGCGACGGCTCGCGGGCGCGGAGTACCGCACCCGCAAGGCGGAATTCTGCGACCTGCTGCGCAGACCACCCCCTCGTTTCATCGACGACGTCCTCACCCAGCGTCGTTCTCACCTGGCAGACGTCGCCGACCGGCTCGCCGATCTGAATCGCCACCGGCAACTCGGCAAGACGCTGCCCGAGCTGTGCCACAGCTATGTACACCTGCACTGCAACCGCCTCCTGGGCACGGACCGTGCTGCCGAGGACACGGCGTTGGAACTGCTCTACCGCACCCGCCACAGCCTGGTATCAGGAGCCTGAACCCCGATGCGCAGGAAGTGGCCGGTCCAAGCGATCGGCACGGCCACGGGCTGGGCTCTCACCAAAACTCAGGGCCCAAAACTCAGGGCCAATGCGGTAGACCCTGCACTTCTCCGCCCGACACGCCGACCTCGTATCTCACACATCGGTGCGGTTGGACACATTCTGTAGATTCTGTAGTCGCCCGCTACAACCAGCTACTGCAGCAGCAGGAGGAGCAGCATGGAGTATCCAAACGAAGAGATCCCCGCTGATCGAGTCCTTTCTGCAGAGGAAGGGATTGAAATCAAGCAACGCATTGCTGCGCAAAGATCACTCAAGATCTGGCGCTGGATGGGCAACTACCAAAACCCCGGCGATGTGGCCACCGTCGCGAATTCATCCCCACCGTCCGTGGCCGGGGAAGTGATTGCCTCTTACAAGGCCGACGGAAAGGTCGCGGCCTGGATCTTCTGGTGACCTCGCCCGGTGGCGCTTGAGCCAGAAACCCGCCACTGGATGATCTTGGACTCATAAACGGGTGCCAGTGCACCGAATGGCCATGTCGAATGGCGCCGCTGAGCCCCGGTGTCCAGAGTGAGCAAACGCACCGCATCTGGTCGCTGTAAGGAGTGCCACTGTGCAGGAGAACCCCGCATCCACACCGAAAATCCGCCTCGTCGCCTCCGACGAGGAGCAGCAACACGTGCGCCTCACACCGGGCGCCCGGTATGAAGTCGCGTTCACCACGATCGTCGACTCTCAATTGGAGGACATCAGCGAAGAGTCACTGGGCAGCGCCGCCCGGCCGCCCCGGCTCTGCGGAAGCCGTTCGACCTGCGTCGCCATCGTCGAGATCGAGTAGCCGAAATGGACCAAGCTCTCGCCACCTCTCGCTACACCTTCCGGGTGCCGATGTCCGAGGGATACGCCCTCTTCCACGCGAGTACCGGAAGTGTCTTCAAGGTTGACGGACCGGATGCCGAAGAGATCTCGACCCTGCTCAGCGGAGACCGTCGGCTGATTCCTCCGGGAACCCTCGACGAACGGCTCACCGCACGTTTGCGCCGCAACGGCTTCCTCGTGGAGCCGAGTTTCGACGAAGTCGCGGTGGTGCGCGAGCGGTACTGGGCGGCCCGCGGCAGCGCTCCCGTCGTGCTGCTGGTAACGACCACCATGGATTGCAACCTGGGTTGCTACTACTGCTACGAGTCCCGCACCTCTGACGCGCTCCGCCTCACGGATGCCGAGACGCTCGTCGACATTGCGGCGCAGCGGCTAGGGGGCAAGCGCTCGCTGCACGTGGACTGGTATGGCGGTGAACCGATGCTCGGCATCGACTTCCTGGAACGGGGATCGCTCGCGCTTCAGGAATACTGCCGGTCCGCAGGGATCAGGTACCACGCGTCCATCATCTCCAACGGCACGCGGTGGCCCGATGACCCCGGATCCTTTGTCGCCCGCCACAAGATCAAAGAAGCCCAGATTTCTTTCGACGGTATGAAGGACAACCACGACCGTCGGCGGCGCTACCGGCCCGAGCATCGATCTCTCGCCGACCAGTCGTCGTTTGAGCAGGCCGCGGCCCTGGTGGACGAGCTGGTGCGGCACACTCGAGTGGACCTCAGATACAACGCGGACCAGGGCAACGCTGGGGATTTGCGGGCGTTCATCGACTTCGCCAAGGCCCGCGGCTGGTTCGACGGCCCGTTCCGGTGCGTCCTCATGGTTGCGAAACTGTCTGCCTACTCGGAGCGTTCGTCGTTCCTGCGCCCTCACGAACTCGATCCGGAGCGGTTCGAGGAACTGCAGGACCTGGCCATGAGAGAGCTACCGTCCACAGCGCAGGACGACCAGGACATCGTGGCTGGCTTCCCCCATCCGAAGACGTCTGTCTGCGGCGCCCTGGCGCATGACTCGGCCGTTGTCGGGGCGGACGGCCTGGAGTACCGCTGCGGCTTGCAGGTGGGCGAGCGCGGCCGCGCCACAGGCCGGTTCCTGGGGATGCCCGAGGTGCGTCCCGGCGACAGACCTGAAAGCTTCCCTGACCGGTCCTGGTGGGCAGACTTCGACCCGACCACGCTGCCGACTTGCTCCCGCTGCTCGTTCCTCCCCGTCTGCTGGGGTGGTTGCCCCAAGCGGCACCTGGATGAAGACGGGGCGGCGATCCGCTCCGAAGGCCGTTTCTGGCGCACGAACCTCCCCAGGATGGTCGCCGCGGGTTTCACGGACCAGGTGGCGGAGGGCTTCGAGTTCACCGAGGCCGAGCAATTTCGCGCGGGCCTCCCTGCCGAGGCCCCATGCGACTCTGGTTGTTGATCGCCAACGCTACTGAACCTGAGTTCGTGATGTCGGTCAGTCGTCCATGATCAGGCCGGTGCAGGCCAGTGCAGGCCAGGCAGCCGTCGACCATGCCCGGGCGGTACTGGATCTGTGTGAGCCTCCGCTTGACGGCTCGGGTGATCTGGCTGAGGTCGGCCGCGGTGAGGTTGCCGAGGTCGCCCTTGACCAGCGACCAGATCCCCGCCTGTGGGTTGAGGCCCGGTGTGTAGCTTGGAAGCTGGAAGACGGTGAGCCACTCGGCGTGGGCGGCGATGAAGTCGCACAGTGGCTGCAACAGGTCCATCCGCAGGTTGTCCCAGACCAGCACAATCGGGCCTCCGAGCTGGACGTACGCCCTGACCAGCAGGTCGCGCAGGTCGCGCCACCCGGGACTCCGGCCTCGCCCCGCTCACGCCACTGGCGCCGCCACCGCTCCGCCGACCGCTCCGTCACCCGGAGGACATCGGCGACGTCCTTGTTCTTCTCCCCGCCCTCGAAGCGTCACAGTCCACCGTATGGACCTGCGCCAGCGCCTGTACGGCGTCGCATCGTAAAGACCATGAAGAGTTTCGGGTTCTGAAATGGCTTTGGCGCCCCGGGTTGCGGGGCGCCAATGTTTCACCTGCCGACAATCAGCGGGTGGCCGCGCCGCCAAGGGCCTTGGTCTTGGAGGCGAGGTCGTTCTTCGTCGCCAGCTTGTCGGCGACCTTGCTCACCGCGCCGACGAGCACCTCGGCGTCGATGTCCTTGAGCGGGTTCTTCACGTCCTGCTTGCTGACGGTGTTGGCGTCCAGCAGCTTCCCGGCATCGAGCGGCGCGGGAGCGGCAAGCGCCGGGGACGCGGCCCCCAGAGCGAGCGCAATACCGACAACACCCGCAGCAGCCTTGGCGATCTTCACGATTCGTATCCCTTCCGGCAGTTGCGCTCAACAGCGGAGGTGCGAGCCTCGTACCTCCGGAGCGCCCAGTCCGCTTGCGCTCGCTACGCACTGCCGCATCCGCTAACCGCTGCACTCATATCAAAGTGTCGGGGGGTCGCCCATCCGAGCGGCATTTCGTCAGTCTTTCACTCGACCAGATGAACCGCACGAACGGCCCCGCCGGGCACTACCGGCGGGGCCTTCCGGACCCGGCCCTGAGGGCGGAGGGCCTGTTGGACGCCCGGTGGGCCTCCGACGGCTCGTTCGGGTCCGTGACGTGCATCGCGTACGCGAACTGGCAGAAGCGGGCCCGCGTCGGCGGACCGCCGGACGGCGTCCCCGGTATCGCCTCACTTCGGCTCCTGGGCACGAAGCACGGGTTCACCGTGAAAGGGATGTCCGTTGCTGCCCCGACGGTGCCAGAAGCCCGATGCCGGCTGCCCAGGGTGTGATGATGCCCGGCGGCCTCGCCGGCCGCCGGGCATCGGCGAGGGCACCGGGCGTCACTCCCCCGTCTCGTCGAGCCCCGCGGAGGCGTCGAAGGGTGCGAAGAACCAGCGCTGGGAGGCGCGGCCGCGTTCGCACTGATTGGTGTTGACGATGTCCGTGCCGGTGTTGGCGGACAACTGGTCCACATCCAGGCAGGGCTCAGAGCCGAGGACGCGCTGGTCGTTGCGGAGCCGGAAGGTGTTCTCGGGGGCCGGCTCCACGTGCCAGGTCTGGGCGCGGGAGCCGTTGCAGGCCCGCAGGTCGAGGCCGAGCAACCCGTCGTTCGAGACGTTCGCGTCCGTCTCGATGCAGAGGCCGGTCGCCGCGTCGCGCAGCCGCAGCCGATCGGCGTCGACCCACTCGGGGATCCACTTCTCCTCATTGGGCGTGGGCCGGGTGCGGTGCGGGTAGGCGCGCACGCGCGTGCCGTTGAGCCCGCGGGGTTCACCGGCCAGCATCCGGCCGGTGCGGACGTTCTCCAGCCCGAAGGGGCCGGGGTGGGCGATAGACAGGTCGCCCGAGAAGAAGTTGGCCTTGGGGGCGGAGTCGGCCGGGGGAGCGAGGAACCAGTGCTGGCTTTCCTTCGCCTTGCAGGGGTTCAGCTCCAGGCCGGAGAGGTCACGCGGGCTGGTCGCCGTGCCCGCGTCCAGGCACAGTCCGAGCGGGATGTTGCGGATCTGGTACTGCTCGTTGCCGAACGAGAGCAGCCGCCAGTCTTCGAGGCGGCCGGTCATTCCGCAGTCGAACATGAGGGCCTTGCCGTGGTCCCGGCGGTCCAGCAGGCTGCTGAGGCACCTGCCCTTGGGGAGCCGGATGCGGACGGTTCTGGTCCCGTTGAATTCGAGGTCCCAGCGCTGGCCGAACCCTGCGTTGCGCTGGTTGGTGACGGCGGGCAGGCCGTTGAACACGCCTCCGCCCAGGGCTTCCAGCGACCCGCCGCTCTGCATGTTCTCGATGTGGCGGGGGCTGGTGAACAGGGGCTGCGGCTCGCCGCCCGCGCGCATGCCGCCGACAGCGACGGCCCAGTGGTCCGCGGAGGCGCCGTTGAGCCGCCGTATCGGGTGGTTCGGGATATTGACGGACGCCACCACGTAGTCCAGCTCGCGGCCGCCCTCGTGGGTGGGCAGACCGGTGTTGTAGGCGTGGGCGCCGGGCGGCAGGGCGAAGTTTCCCGGCTCGTCGTTGAAGTCGGCCCCGACGGTCCACGACCGTCCCGGTACCTGGTTCACGAAGGCCGCGATGCGGGCGAGCATCACGTCCGACTCATTGGACGGGCGGTTGGGGCCGGTGGGCCGGGCGTGGAAGGTGAAGTACCAGTCGTCGCCGAACCGCACCCCGAGCGCGGCCCGCCCGTTGGCGACCGGGCTGGGTACGGCGGTCACCTCGTCCGGTGTGCGCTGCGTGACGACGGCGACGTTGTTGCGGCCGCCCTCGTAGCGCCCGGCCATGGTGTCGGTCTGCAGGAAATAGACCTCGTAGTTCGCGGACCTGTACTCCCAGCGGTGGTGCTGGATGTACCCCGCCCGGCCGACCTGCGGCAGTCCCGGAACGGGGATGGTGCCCTGGAACCTGCCGGGCGGCGTCGGACCTGCCTCCTGCAGGGTCACGATCTCGGCGGCCTGGATGTAATTGCCGACCGTGGACGTCCACTTGCTGTCCTGGCCGCTCGAGGCACCGAGCAGGTTGTACGTGATGAGCGGGGTGCTGCGGAGCGGCGAGGCCTGCGCGGGTGTCGTGGGCAGGACCGCGATGGCCGCCGACGCGACGACCGTCACCAGGGCGGTGAGCCCGGCGGCCGACCGGCAGCGCGGCTTTCTCGCGGGGTACGTCGTCGGCTTCGCGCGCCGCTTCGATAAGGGGCGGAGTAATCGCCTCATGTCTCTCCCGTACGTCATGTCTCTCCCATACGTCGGGTGGCGCGCTGCCCGCGCGCCGAACCTCTGACGATCCAACTCACCTTTTTCGCAAGGAAAGTTGGCGATTCCCAAAGCCGGACTACCGGACCTGGGGCGGCACCGTCAGGTGTCCGATTGAAGCGGATACGTGTCCTTGGTCACGCCTTGCCGGCGCCGGGTGGTGCCACCTTGGCCGGCTCGGCCCGCCGCGCCGAAGCCCATGGGCACCGCCGTGGAACCAGGCACCGACCCGCCACTCGTCACACCGGGACAGCTTCTGGCTGCGAACGCAGCGAGGCGAGCGGGGAGCGCCGGCCTTTGCCGACACGCGCAGCTGCTACCAGTCGACCTCGGGGTGGGCACCGGGCAGAGCATCGACGTCGGCGGCACGGTAAGGGTCAGTGCCAGGCGGCCCAGCCCATCCACTCGAAGTCCACCTCCTGGCCCGGCCCGCAGCAGGAAACCGGACCACCATCGCGTCTTCAGCATCGACGGCGGACTTCATGCCGGCACACCCTGCGTTTCTCTGCCTTCTTACGCAACCCTTGAGCCACATCAGCGGTCTCCTGTGCGCCATCCCGTGTAGTGCCCGAGGACAGCTCCGGACAGACACGGGTGATTCCCCCTGCAACAGGAGACTCAGCTTGCGCAAGCACCTCGTCGTCGGCCTGGCCACTGCCACGGCAGCGGTACTGACCGGCGGTCTGCTCGTCGCCACGGCGGACACCGCCGCCGCGGCCGGCTCGGGCGTTCCCGGCGACTTCAACAACGATGGTTATCGCGATATCGCCGTTGCCGCTCCCGGCGCCTACGTCAATGGCCGCTCCGGCGCAGGGCAGGTCGTCATCGTCTACGGCGGTGTGAGCGACCCGTCCAACGCCAGGCGCGCCGTCATCAGCCAGGACAGCACCGGCGTCCCCGGCACCGCCGAGGCCGGTGACGGTTTCGGCGAGGCCATCGTCGCCGAGGACTTCAACGGCGACGGCTATGCCGACCTGGCCGTCGGCGCCCCCGGCGAGGATGTCGGCACCGACACCGACGGCGGCACCGTCGCCATCCTGTGGGGCTCGGACACGGGCCTCACCAGCGGTGTGACGGTCGCCGACCCGGCGCCGTCCTCACACGACAAGTTCGGTCGGCTCCTGACCGCACTGTCCGACAGCGACCAGAAGCCCGACCTGGCCATCGCCTCCGACCGTCCCACCATCGACGTCTACCGCGGAGGCTTCACCAAGTCCGGCACGAACGGCGGCAGCTACCGCTTCGTCCCGCCGGCCTCGGTCACGTCCGCCCCGGCATCCCTCACCTCGGGCAACTTCGGCGGCCATGACCTGATCGCGGACCTGGTCGTCACCGGCCCCAGTACGTACTACGTCCTCGGCTCCGACTCAGGCCTCAACCCCGCCAGCCACACCAAGCTGCCCACCAGCACCGCCGCCGCGATCGGCGACTTCGACGCCAACAAGTACGAAGACATCGCGCTCGGCGCCCCGGACGAGTCCGGCGGCATCGTTCGCGTATTCAACGGTGACGCCAATGGTCCGGCCGCCGCCATGTCGTACAGCATCACCCAGGACTCTCCCGGCATCCCCGACTCCAGCGAGGCCGGCGACCGCTTCGGCGCCTCGCTCGCGGTCACCCGCTGGAACGGGAGCAGCCACCAGAACCTGGCCATCGGAGCCCCGGGCGAGAGCCTGGGGAGCGCCACCGGCACAGGCGCGGTCACCTACGTGTACGGCAGCGACAACGGGCTCGACGGGATAGGCCCCAACGACGGCACGCACGCCCAGTTCTTCGCCCAGAGCACACCGAACGTTCCGGGCAGCGACGAGACCGGCGACCGCTTCGGCAGCGCCGTCCACCTCGCCGACACCCACAACGACGGCCAGACCGACCTGATCGTCGGCGTCGCCGGCGAGAACTCAGGAGACGGCGCGGTCGTCTACCTCCGTGGAGACGGGAGGATCGGCACCTACGGCACGCCCGGCATCACCCCTGCCGGCACCGGCGTCGCCACGACCGGCACCCCCGGCTTCGGCGTGCACCTGGCCGGCTGACGCACACCGCCGCCTGCGGCCCGTGCCCCCCGGCAAAACGACTCGCACGGGCCGAACCACATGAGCACCCCGGGGCCCCAGCCGACCACCGGCCGAGGCCCCGGGCACGCCCGCTGAGTTCCGCGCTCTTTTCGCTGATGTCGCGTCGTATTCAGCGTCCCCGGCGAGGACCTGCACGGATACCGCGCGGCGGTCGACGAAGTAGCGTCCGCTGAATACCTCCATCCGGTGCTTGCGCTTCGAAGTCCGGCTCGTCGGGCGTGGCCACCGCGAGCACCCCGTCCGCACCGGTCGCCGGCCGGCCGGCTGGCCCCCGCCGGTAGCCCGCCAGGACATGCTGCGGTCGATGTCGGCATCCGCGTTCCGCCTGTCCCGGATCAGCGACCCACCCCCGCACTGTGATTACTTAACGTAGTCGCCTCTTGTGGCGGCCCCTTACTCGTCTTACTCGTCGCGAGCCGATGTTGACTGGGTCCCGACGGCTCTTGCCGGGCGCCGCGCCGTGCTGGCAGGAACTTTGCGTGATACCTCAAGGTGGGCGCTGTGCAGGCGAGTTGATTTTCTTGACGCTCGTGTGAACGGCGGTTCGACAGCGGTCGCGGGGATATGGTGACGGCTTCCCTGACCCGCTCCGGAGGTGACCGCCTGGTGTCCGGCAAAAGCTTCGTCCACCTGCATAATCACACTGAGTATTCGATGCTCGACGGGGCGCAGAAGCTCAAGCCGATGTTCGCCGAGGTCGCCCGGCAGGGGATGCCGGCCATCGCGATGAGCGACCACGGCAACATGTTCGGCGCCTACGAGTTCCAGCAGGTGGCCAAGGAGTACGCCGGTGTGAAGCCGATCATCGGCATCGAGGCCTATGTCGCCCCCTCCTCCCGGCACAGCCGCCGGCAGGAGTTCTGGGGTCCCGGTGGCCAGCGGGCCGTGTCGGACGACGGCGAGGGCTCCAAGGACGTCTCAGGCGGCGGCCGCTTCACCCATATGACCATGTGGGCTCAGAGCGTCGAAGGCCTGCGCAACCTGTTCTGGCTGTCCACGCAGGCCTCCTACCAGGGGCAGTTCCCGGCCGGCAAGCCGCGTATGGACCGTGAGCTGATCGCCGAGCGCCCGGCGGGAATCATCGCGACGACCGGCTGCCCTTCCGGCGAGATCCAGACCCGCCTGCGCCTGAACCAGTACGACGGGGCGAAGACCGCCGCCGCGGCGTACCAGGACATCTTCGGTCGGGAGAACTACTTCCTGGAGCTGATGGACCATGGCCTGTCCATCGAGCGGGACGTGCGCGAGGGGCTGCTGCGCCTGGCCAAGGAGCTGAACCTCCCGCTGCTCGCGACGAACGACGCGCACTACGTCACCGAGGACCAGGCCGACGCGCACGACAACCTGCTGTGCATCGGGGTGGGCAAGAACAAGGACGCCCCGAACCGCTTCCGCTTCAGCGGCACCGACTACTACCTCAAGACCGCCGAGGCGATGCGGCGCCTGTTCGCCGAGTTGCCCGAGGCCTGCGACAACACCCTCCTGATCGCCGAACGCGTCGAGCCGTACGACGAGGTCTTCGACTACGTCGACGAGATGCCCCACTACCCGGACGTGCCCGAGGGCGAGACGCAGGAGTCGTGGCTGCGCAAGGAGGTGCTCAAGGGCCTGGCGGTGCGCTACGGCGACCCCGTCCCGCAGCACGTCCTGGACCGGTTCGAGACCGAGATGTCCGTCATCGGCCCGATGGGCTTCAGCTCGTACTTCCTCGTCGTGGCCGACATCTGCCGCTATGCACGCGACAACAAGATCTCCGTCGGGCCGGGCCGCGGCTCGGCGACCGGCTCGATCGTCGCCTACGCCACCCGCATCACCGAGCTGTGCCCGCTGGAGCACGGCCTGCTGTTCGAGCGGTTCCTCAACCCCGAGCGCATCAACCCTCCAGACGTCGACCTCGACTTCGACGACCGCCAGCGCGACCAGATGGTCCGCTACGTCACCGACAAGTACGGCGACGAGTTCACCGCCATGGTGAACACCTTCGGCAAGATCAAAGCCAAGAACGCCATCAAGGACAGCTCCCGCATCCTCGGCTACCCCTTCGCGCACGGCGAGCGCATCACCAAGGCCCTCCCGCCGGACCAGAACGGCAAGTCCATCCCGCTCGACGGGATCTTCGACTCCGCCCACCCGCGCTACGGCGAGTGCGGCGAGATCCGGCAGATGTACGAGGGCGAGCCCGACGTCCGCAGGGTGATCGACACCGCCAGGGGCGTGGAGGGCCTGACCCGCGGCACCGGCGTGCACGCCGCGGCGGTCATCCTGTCCAAGACCCGGCTGACCGACCGCATCCCGCTGCACATGCGCGCCAAGGACGGCGTGAAGATCACCGGCTTCGACTACCCCAGTTGCGAGGACATGGGGCTGATCAAGATGGACTTCCTGGGCCTGCGGAACCTGGGCGTCATCGACCAGGCCATCGCCAACATCCGCGACAACCGCGGCGTGCACCTCGCCACCGTCGACCCGCAAGACGGCGACTCCTCGGCTCTTGTCATCCCCCTCGACGACGCCGCGACCTTCCGGCTGCTGGCCGACGGCAACACCTTCGGGGTCTTCCAGCTCGACGGCGGCGGCATGCGCGCCCTCCTCAAGCAGATGGAGCCGACCCGGTTCGAGGACATCGCCGCAGCCCTGGCCCTCTACCGCCCCGGCCCGATGGCCGCCAACGCCCACACCAACTACGCCCTGCGCCAGAACGGCAGACAGCAGCCCTCGCCGATCCACCCGGAGCTGAAGGAGGCCCTGGACCCCATCCTCGGCTCCACCCACCACCTGCTGATCTTCCAGGAGCAGATCATGGCCATCGCCCGCCGGCTGGCGGGCTACACCCTGGGCGGCGCGGACATGCTGCGTCGCGCCATGGGCAAGAAGAAGCCGGAAGTACTGGCCGCAGAGTGGGAGAAGTTCCACGACGGCATGACCGCCAACCACTACTCCGAAGCCGCCATCAAAGCCCTGTGGGACGTCATGCTCCCCTTCTCGGGCTACGCGTTCAACAAGTCCCACACCGCTGGCTACGGCCTGGTCGCCTACTGGACCGCCTACCTCAAGGCGAACTACCCGGCCGAGTACATGGCGGCGCTGCTGACCTCCGTCGGCGACGACAAGGACAAGGCCGCCGTCTACCTCGCCGACGCCCGCAAGAACGGCGTGCGCGTCCTGCAGCCGGACGTGAACGAATCGGCCGCGGAGTTCACGGCCATCGGCGACGACGTCCGCTTCGGCCTGCGCTCGGTGCGCAACGTCGGCGACAACGTTATCGACGCCATCGTCCAGGCTCGCAAGAAGCACGGCGCCTTCACCTCCTTCGCCGACTTCCTGGACAAGGCGGAGCTCACCGCACTCAACAAACGCGCGGTCGACTCCCTGATCAAAGCCGGCGCCTTCGACTCACTCGGCCACACCCGCAAGGGCCTGGCCGCGATCCACGAGGACGCCATCGACTCCGTCATCCCGGTCAAGAAGGCCGCCGCCTACGGCCAGGACGACCTCTTCGCCGACCTGGGCAGCCCGAGCGACGACGACACCCCCGCCTTCGGCCTCGACTTCAATGTCAGCGACACGGAGTGGCCACGCCGGCAGCTGCTGGCGACCGAACGCGAGATGCTCGGCCTGTACGTCTCCGCCCACCCGCTCGACGGCGCAGAGCACATCCTCGCCGCCCACCGCGACGCCTCCATCGCAGAACTCCTCGGCTCCGGCCGCACCACGGGGGAGATCAAGCTGTCCGGCCTGATCGCCGACGTGCAGCGCAAAATGACCAAACAGGGCAACCCCTGGGCCATCGCCAACCTCGCCGACCGCGACGGCACGATCGAAGTCCTGTTCTTCCCGGCGATCTACCAACTCGTCCAACACGCACTCGTGGAAGACAACGTGATCTCCGTTCTGGGGCGGATCGAGGAACGCGACGGCATCCTGAACATCCACGGCCGGGAACTGAAGGCTCTCGATGTCTCATCCGCCGACGGCGGCGGCCGGCCACCAGTACAGCTCGACATCCCCGTCCACCGTGTCAACGCTGCCGCCGTCGCGGAACTGAAACGCATCCTGGGCGCCCACCCCGGAGACACGCCTGTCCACCTGCGCGTCAGGTCCCCCCAGCAGACCACGGTCTATGCCCTCGGCAGGCTGGTGAACGCCGCCACCATCGCCTCCGACATCAAGGGTGTGTTTGGTGTTGGGGTGTGGGTGGGTACGGCGTGACCGCCGACCAGGCGGAGGCTCGCCCCGTATGGCAGGAGGCTGACGGCGCTCTGGCCTGCCCACGTTGCGGGCGGGTCGGCCTGGTGACGGCCCGCTTTCCCCACACGTGGCAGGGGCATACCGGGAAGCGGATCTGCGGATTCAAGGAGGTGGTCCTGTGTGCCGAGTGCGACGGCAGCGAGGCCGCTGGGGCCTTGCTGGAGCTGGTCGGCGTCCATGGGGAGGTGCGCCCGCAGGATGCGGCGGTGTTCATCCGGCTTGCCCTCGCCTGGGTGGAAGCCGTCCTTCGGCGTGAGCTGGACGTGATTGCTCTGGTGGATGAGGAGCAGCGCTGGCACAGCGGCGAGCTGTAGGGCATGGGCACGGGGCCTGGTGCGGTCCGGGGCCTGGCCCGTCTCCTACGGGACGCAGGTCGCTCGAGGTGGCGATGCAGGTGCGGACATGGCTCCCCAGCAGCGGTAGGGCACGCAACTTGTCACTCCGCAGGGATGCGCGATCCTCTCGTGCTGCCCACGGATCCAAGGCACGTCGAAGGCGGTGGTGTTCCACCAGATCGCGAGCGCACCGCCCGGACGCAGGCCCCGCAGCACCTCGATCAGCGAGGGTGTCGGCAGGGAGGCGGCGAACCGCTCGGCACGATCTGCCATCTTTGGGGCGTGCACAGCGGCGTAGCCGTTGGCGTGGTCGCTGTAGACGGCGACTGACTCGGCAACGGGGTTCAACTGTCTCCCACCGGCCGTAGTACGTGACATCGTCCCGCCCGTCCTGTTAGCTCCCGCGTCGCTGACCTGCGGCTGCTCGGCGGCCGGTCCTCGCCAACGAGCGCTACGCCCACTCGATGCCCAGCTGCCGCAGCGCGTCCAGCTGGTCGGGGGTGAGTTTGTGGCGGCGGGTTTTGGTGTTGGTGATCCACACACCAAGCTTCACAACCACCGGTTCCGCTTCGCCGTGGATCGTGATGGGTTCGCTGTGTCCTCTTGGTACTGGCCGGTGGGTGCCTTCTCGTTGGATCCATTGTGTGAGGGCTGCGAGGCCGCGCTGGAAGGCCGCTGATGTCTTCCCGGTGCTTGTGGCGGCCGGGGGTGGGGCGGGCTGCTTGGTGGGTGTGATGCCGAGCTGGGTGAGTCGTTGTTGTTGTTCGGTGGACAGCTGTGTCCAGGTGCTCGGCTGCTTCTGTCGTTGGAGCCATTTGCCGAGGTCGTCGCCGTCGAACATGACGCCGGGTTTGATGGTCGGCAGGACACCGTCCGGCTCGTCGGTGGCGAGGTGGGTGAGGACGCGGTGGTGGCGTTGCCAGTCCAGTGGCCAGGGGCAGTTCCAGTCGGGGTCGATGTCGGCCAGCTGTTCCGCGCGTTCCCGGGCCCGTGCGACGTCCTTCCCGAGGCCGTTTTTGCGGCGCAGATTGGCCATCAGTTGGCCGATGGGTAGGGGTGCTCCGTTGGCGGGGTTGTCCCAGGTGGTGTCTTGGCGGGGGGCGAGGTGTCCGGTGGCGCGCTGGTAGGACCGGAGCGCGGCGAGCTTGTTTTCCCACGCTTCGTTGCCGGGTTCCCAGACCATGCCGGCTTCGGGGGCGTCGAGCAGGTCTTTGCGGTGGGGGTCGAGTTCGCCCGCCCTCAGTGCTTTGCGTTGCTGGTGTACCCACCGTCCCAGGGGGAAGTCCTTCGTCACGCCGACTTCGGTCTCGGTGTCGTAGGGGACGGCGTACAGGCCGGTGATGTCGTTGTCGGCCCGCCAGCGCAGCAGGGCTTGGTAGCCCTCGAGCCACACCAGGGACTCAGGCCGGTAGACCCGGGTGCGCAGGAAAGCCGCGATCGTCGCCGCGCCGCGTGGGGTGGAGAAGTGCAGTAGCGCTGACTCGGCCTCGCCCTCGCCGTCGGTTCCGACGATCCGGCCGTTCTCGTCACGCCGCACGTGGAGCTTGCGCGCTCCGCTGGTCAGTGCTCGGTTGGCCAGCTGCTCGACGAGTCGTTCGTCATGCGAGCGCAGGCCTTGGAGTACGGCTACGAGAGGGCGGAAGCTGGCGGAGGCGACCATGTCGGCCGGATCCTCGCCGGGCTCAAGGAAGACCGGCACGATGATCCTGGCTGTCTTGGCGGTGCCGTCCGGGTTCGGCCTCAAGGCCCGGCCGATGTTCTGGACGATCTCCACTTGGGAGCCGCGGGTGTCGGCGAAACACACCGCCTCAACGCCCCGCTCACCGACGATGTCGACGCCTTCACCGAGAACGCGAACGCTCGCCAGGAACGCCCGGTGGACCCGCTTGCCGTCGGCGTCGATGCCGTTGGCGAACTGCCGGATCACCTCGCGCCGCTCGGCCACCAGGTGGTCACCGCACAGCCACGCCGACCACACCCGGTCCGGAGGCACGTGGCGGCCGGCTTCCAGCCCGTAGAACTCCGCGTCGATCGACGACTTCGGCAGCTGCTCCGCCTTCGCCAGGGCCTCGTCGGACGTCTCGGTGACGTACAGCTCCGCGGCCGTCTGAGGCAGTTTCTCCGCGAACGCGGCGGCCTCCTCCACCCGCTGGTGGAACGTCATCACGGTCTTGAGGTTGTGCCGGGCAGCGTGCTCCAGGAGCGCGGTCTGCACAAGCGCGAGGCGCCGGCCCCGCAGCGCCTCCTCCGACAGCCCGAGGACCGGCGAGGGGTCGCGGATCTCCAGCACGTCGATCTCGAAGCCGGCGAGGATGCCCCGCTCGATCGCTTCCGAGAGCCCGAGCTCGGCCAGCCACTCGCCGTAGGTCCCCTCCCGGTCGCTCACCATGCTCGCGATCTCCACCTCCTGACCGCCGCCCTTCTGCGGCTGAACCGCGCCCAGGATGCGGGGGGTGGCGGTGAGGTAGAGCCGGAAGTCGGCGGGGATACGGGCGTTGTCGTGGATCGCTGCCCACGGCCGCCCTAGATCACCGGCAGTACCGTGGGCTTCGTCCACGATGGCGAGGTCGAAGCCGTCCATGGACTGGCCGTAGAGGCGTTCTCCGCCAGCCAGGGCGGCCTCCAGCGGCCCGCGAACGCGTCCCTGGCCCACTGGTGCGTCGATGTCCTCGCGGTCCACGAGAGACGCGTACGTGGCGAGCACGACCACAGGCCCGCGCCCCGCCCACAGGGCCAGCTGGATCGGGTTGGTGGTGGTGCGAACCCCGAGCTGTTCCAAGACCTCGTCCTTCTCGAGTGAGCACACCGCGACCATGGGGGAGCGGTGGCCTACCAGGCGCCACGCCTGGGCGGTCTGGGCAAGGAGATCCAGGGTCGGCACGGTCACGAGGATCCGGCCGCCCGGAAAGCACTCCAGCGCACAGGCAGCGGCCGTGATCGTTTTCCCTGAACCGGTCGCGGACACGATCGTGCCCCGCGCACCCTGAGCGGGCACAGAATTTCTTGTAGGAAATCCTACCCACTTTCGGAAACTCGATTTCTGGTCTACCTGGTGCTCACGAAGTGAAATCACGGACATTGTCTTGCCTTCCCTTACTCCTCTTTGAGCGGTTTCGGAGATTACCGGTACGGTGTGAAGGGCGGCATGGTCACGGTACCGTCGGCGCCCACGGTGACCTGTTCGGCGAGCTGCGCTAGGACCTGCAAGGGGCGGAGCTTTGTCCGCTCGGCCGCCGCTCGGATCGGCCGGCTGGTAGCAGCGGACAGCCGCAGCCCGTCCGCTTCCTCCCGCCGCCGCTGCTCAAAGGCGGACCGTGCCGCCAGAGCCTGTTCGTGCCTCTCTGTCCGTTCTTGGGCCCACCTCACCCCCTGGGCGTCCCGCTCCGGCTGGTATGCGCTCCAACTAGACGTGGCCATCAGGTCTCTGACACGCTGCCACTCCGCGTATTTGGCCATCCAGATATTGGCCGGCCACCCCGAGCCCTCGAACTCGGAGGAGGGGCCGCCCCGCCGCAGCTGCTCCGCTGTCTCACGCTCGCGGACAGCAGCCTTCTCCGTCACCGCAGCCATATCGAGGCCATCCGCTTGGTGCCTCACCTGATGCCGCGCGACATCTTGAGCACCCCACATGCGATTCTCCTACTCCAGAATCCCGAGCCGCGAACAAACTCAGAGGGTGTCCCCCACTTCTACCAATACTACATGCTGCATCACTGCGATGCACTGCCATGCTCGAAACCCGACCCGATCGAGCGACCCCCTCCCCTCTAGCCAGCCGGCCCGCGCCAGCGGGCCCCAAGGACCTGGAGGCGAAGCCGGAAGGTCCGTTTGGGTGGGGGAGCGCAGCGGACCCACCCAAACGAGGCTGAAGCGCAGCGGAAGCCGCAGCCACGAGACACGAAACCCCGTCAGCTCCGGAAGCGCAGCGAACGGAGCGTCAATCTGACCGCTGCGCAGTCAGATTGAGCGGGAGCGCAACACCCCCGCGAAGCGGGGGTGTTCACTTGCACAGCGCGCAGCGCTGTGACTGGGGTGCGCAGCACCCCAGCCCCGACCCGCGAAGCGGGTCGGGGCCACCGAGCGAAGCGAGGTGGTTTGCCTTGCACAGCGCGCAGCGCTGT